>JAFRVD010000031.1 GCA_017441825.1 Lachnospiraceae bacterium | reverse complement strand
GGCGTAACGGACACTCTTCTCACTGCGGATCCTTCAGAGCATAAAAAAGGAATCCCATTTTGCTAAAATCGACGGCGATTTGCTAATGGAATTCCTGGGATTTCTGGCGTCCACGAGGGGATTCGAACCTCCGACCTGCCTCTTAGGAGGGGCGCGCTCGATGAATAGCATAAGGAGTGCGGGTTACGGCACCATCATCTTTTACTGTCACCCAAATTGTCACCCAAAAGAATTAAATTTCTTAACCGCATACCCCCCAAATACATAAGCTGTATAGTCTGGATAAATTTTGACTTGATTAAAAAATATATGTTCGTCCTTCAATGGTATTTGTTCGTCACTATTCATTTTCGTTATACTATTCTATAAATAAGCTTTGTGAAGATATTTTTCCTGACAGAATGTCCTGTTCGATACCGGGCAGTGTCTCGTCCTTAATCTTGACTTCCCGCGCCTTGCCTTTTCTGCCTCATAAAGATACGCCGAAAACTTATTAACCAAAACATCCCATACTGCCCCGAGACACCAATATGGATGTCAGCCGTATGCGGAAACATATCTACAAGTACGCCTGTTGTCGGGAATATATCAACGCAATATTTCTTACCCGGCAAACTCTGTTCCCTGCAGCAGTTTTCCTGCTTCAACAACATAGCCATAAGCAGTCGGATCTACAATGCGAAGATATGAAAAACTCTTGGGTTTCGGCAGTTCAACCTTCTGTCCTGTATAATCCGACGGATCAGTTATCTTCGTGACGGAACCGCTGCCGACCAGCATGGAAGAAGCCAGGTATAACACTCTGCTTGCATAAGCTCCTGCAATCTCTCCACTGAACTTACCGCCAAGTATATGGTTCCGTACCCGGAAGATTCCATCTTTGTAATAGGAATACTCTTCTCCATGTGACTGCCCACGACTGGTAATGCACAGACTGCCCTTTATGGTATCCTTCAGGACTTCCTCAGTTGGAATCGTCAGGCCTCTGTATCCCAACTCCGATTTCACTATTCTGTCATAGGAAGAACGCACCTCTCCGTAATCATTCATGGCATCAAAAAGCAAGCCGCAGTCAAATAGCTGCTTTATTATTTCCAATTCCTTGGTCACACCGAACGGAATGCCCGTGGTATGAGGTGCGAACGCAGTTAGCTTGTCTCCGAGGATTCCGTTTACATCTGGAATGATGACAGACAGATCGTTCCCTTCCGTGAGAAGCAGCTCATTTTTTATCGGACGTTCAATAGTTGCGCTGTACTGGATATCCTCAAACAGGACATCAAGTAGGATTGTAACATCCCTGCCACTTTTCGGTGAATTGTATTTGAACCGGAAGTGCCTCTTTTCAATATTGTTCTTTCCGACACGGATATGTTCTTCCACATCAATGAACGGGAAGATTTCTCCCGCTTTTCTGATGTAATCGTCTATGTCTGTCCCAGGTTTAACGATAATATCAATATCGGTACTGAGCCGTTTCGGATGATCCAGAAGCAACATGAGGGACGTCCCTCCCTTGAAGCAGAACGGAAGCTCTACTCTCCTGATGGCTTCTAATAGGCCGAAGGCATATATCACCCTTTCCAGCAATGCCGGATCATTTCCGGTTCGTTCATGCAGACTCTGAATATACCCGCCTGTGTACATATCTTTTGATAACATTTAATCTGCGCTCCCTGCGTATTTCTTTATCTGCGATGCCTTTCCCCTTCTCCCGGCGTATCTGTTCATTTTCCGCTTGTCAACCTGGTAGCTTCTCATAACATTCTCATACACGAACGGGATTTCCGAAGGGCTGAAGGTTGCCGACATACTCTTCTCAGCTATGATATCAACCAACATTTTTTCAATCGTTATTTCATGTGGCCTGTCCTGTGACAAAGGAGCCTGGCTGATCAAATCCAGTACCACGATGCAATCCCTAGTCCAGTATCTGTCAAAATCCTTTTTCCCCGGCCTGTACAGCACGCTTCCGGCATATTCTTCCTGAAGGTTATCGAAAATATAAGAACTTACATCTTTTTCGACCTGTAAATATATCGTGTTCTGGGCAATCTGGTGGTTCAGAAACTCATTGAGGAGCACGCTCTCAAATACAACAAACCCCAGCTCTGGATACTGCTCCAAAAACTTTTCCATCAGAGCATTTGCTTTTTCTGAATAGTACGGCCTATATACCGGAAGAACCGCAGGCTTAACTGTTACGTAGGTGTCGTAATCTGTCCTGAAAATCTTTTGCTCCTGAAGCAGATTATATAGCGTCCACCGGAATGCGCTGTCGCTCAAATCCGTCTTTTCACTCAGCAATGCGTGAAACAGATCATCTCGACAATATGTGGTTTTATCAGAAAGTTTTAGTAGTGCCTGATCTGTCCACATCCCTGACACCTCCTTTAGCGTTTTGTCAATTTTCTCAAATATTGACTGTACGCTAATCTTATCACATCCAGATTTGTTTTACAAGCGTTTTGTCAATTTTCTTATTTTTTGACGCAACGCTATTCTGTCTATATTACATCAATGGTCTTAAACGCTCTGCAAACAAAAAATACCCGCAGCCCTCAAAAAAGAGAACCACGGGTATTCCATTGTCTGCTTATGCCTCGACTTCCGCCATCAGCCCCGACTTGAATTCAACCACCAGCTTCTCATCGTAGACCGTAATCTTCTCGATAAGCCTCCGTGCCAGTGGCTCGCTGTATTCGGTCACCGCCTCGGTCTGTCCGTCAAGGAATGCGATCAGGTCAATCTGTGCAATATCGAGCAACGCATTCGACAGCAGCGTACGAGTGTCGAGAGAATCAGGATTACGGAGGGATGTAGGATTTCTCCTTTGACTATTACCACTACTGGTGGTATTATTACTTCTAACAGGGGACGTGGCCAATTTTCTGGCCTGCTCCTGTTTTTTATGGGATCAATATCATTTTAATCTCACTTCCTTCATCATTTCTTTAATAGCTTCTCGTACAGCCAGTGAATATTTGTCTGCGTTTCTATTATTCCTTGCGTTATCATAGTAGTATTTCCAGTATTCATCAGCCAGCTGCGATATAAAAACCCATTGAAAATAAAAAAAGAGCGGAACTCCGTTTTGCTAAAAATCGATGCCGATTTGCTAACGAATTTCCGCTCTAAGGCCGTCCACGAGGGGATTCGAACCTCCGACCTGCCGCTTAGGAGGCGGCCGCTCTATCCTGCTGAGCTACGTGGACATATATTTTTCCGGCTGACTTTTTCTGCTCATGACGGACATCTTCGTCAGCCCGGAAGATGTCCGTCACACATTATACTCGTTTTGCTTCAAAATGTGAAGCAGATTTTCAGGTCACGTCCGAACTTTTTTAAGTCCGGAAATTACTTACTTCTTGAGTTCCCCCAGAAGCCATCCGCGGCACCGGATCCGGCGGCCCACCTCGGGCACGCCCAGGAGGTCCCTGTCATTGACGGCGGCCACCAGCACCATCCGGTTTGTCTCCACAAGCATCCGGTAGAAGAATTCCCCGGTGTACTCGTTCCGGACGTGCTGCAGCGCGGCGATCCTGCCCAGGAAGTAATACTGGTCGCTCTCCATGCCGTGCGGCATGAAAAAGCTTTCGATGAGCGTGTACACGTCCGACTTCCGGAGCATGCTCAGCATGTTCTCGAGGATCTTCACGTCCCGGTTCGCAAGCTCTTCCATGGCGCGTTCGCTGCCGTTGTTCGCGTCGTCCACAAGCCGCTGCCGGCGGGCGTCTTCATCGTTGACGTGTTTCAGCGCCATCTCCGGCTGGTACAGAGGCAGCAGCACCTCCGCGTCCTCAAGGAGCGCGGAAAAACAGACCTTTTTGTAGCCGTCGCCTAAGAGACCGGTCTGCTCCAGCTTGAAGACCTCAGCCACGTTCCGAACTGTAAAGATGAGTGCCATGCCCATCCTGTAGTCCTCGCACATGCCGATGAACCCGTTCCGCTGCGACTGCTTTTCGCAGGTCAGGCGGGCGTCCGAGGAAATGTGCGTGGTGGAAATGTAGGGGAAGTAGTACTCCGGCTGAAGCTCTCCCCGTTCGTCCATTTCGCCCACCACGGCGATCCCGGCGTGCCCCGCGATCTCGCGCTCCGCCATGGCCACGTTCCCATCGTCCGGGAGCCCGACCACACTGAGTCTGTCCGGATCCGCAAGGACCCAGCTTTTCAGATCATTCAGCTGCTGCTTCGTCCTGACTGAACTGAAGCCGATAGAACGTAAAAAACGATGCATTAGCTCTCTTTCTTCGGACGGAGTTCTGTAATTCCGCCCATGTAAGGCTGCAGCACCTTCGGGATGGCAACGGAGCCGTCCTCGCGGAGGTTGTTCTCCAGGAACGCGATGAGCATCCTGGGCGGTGCAGCCACGGTATTATTCAGTGTATGTGGCAGATAGGTCCTGCCGTCCGCGCCCTTGACACGCATCTTCAGGCGGCGGGCCTGCGCGTCTCCCAGGTTGGAGCAGCTGCAGACTTCAAAATATTTCTTCTGGCGCGGAGACCACGCCTCGATGTCGCACGATTTCACCTTGAGGTCGGCCAGGTCGCCGGAGCAGCACTCCAGCTGGCGAACCGGGATGTCCATGCTTCTGAAGAGTTCGACGGAATACCGCCACATCTTCTCGTACCAGGCCATGGAATCCTCGGGCTTGCAGACCACGATCATCTCCTGCTTCTCAAACTGGTGGATGCGGTAAACGCCTCTCTCCTCAATGCCGTGCGCGCCTTTTTCTTTCCGGAAGCAGGGCGAATACGACGTCAGGGTGTAGGGAAGCTCGTCCTCCTTGATCTGCTGGCCGATGAACTTGCCAATCATGGAATGTTCGGACGTACCGATGAGGTAGAGGTCCTCGCCCTCGATCTTGTACATCATGGCGTCCATGTCGCTCTGGCTCATCACGCCCTCCACCACGTTGCCGTGGATCATGAACGGCGGAATGCAGAACGTGAAGCCCTTGTCGATCATGAAGTCGCGCGCGTACGCAAGGACCGCCTCGTGCAGGCGGGCGATGTTGCCCATCAGGTAATAGAAGCCGTTGCCGGACACGCGGCCCGCGGAATCCATATCGATGCCGTCAAAGGACTCCATGATGTCCGTATGGTACGGGATGTCGAAATCCGGAACGAACGGCTCGCCAAAGCGCTCCACCTCAACGTTTTCGGAATCATCCTTGCCGATGGGTACGCTGGGGTCGATGATGTTCGGGATCAGCAGCATGTTCTTGTGAAGCTCCTGCTCGACCTGCCGCTCCTCTTCGGTCAGCCGGTCCACGCGGTCCGCTTCCTTCGCGATCTCCGCCTTCAGCGCCTCGGCCTCGTCCCGCTGGCCCTTGGCCATCAGTCCGCCGATCTGCTTGGACAGCTTGTTGCGGTTCGCGCGGAGCGCTTCCACCTCGCCCTTGATCTCACGATTTCTTTTATCCAGCTCGATCACGGCGTCCACAAGGGGAAGCTTTGCGTCCTGGAATTTCTTACGGATATTCTCTCTTACGGCCTCCGGATTCTCCCGGACAAATTTCATATCTAACATAGTTTTCGTCCCTCATTCCACCAGAAATATGCGGTAACTTAGATTGTATCGCAATCTCCGGCAATCGTCAAGCGCTTTAGCCTGTGGCCCGGCTGAGCCTAATTTCATGAAGATTCGGACGGGCAGCCCGCATCCCTTCATATTTTGTTAACAATTCGTTTTATTTCTGTACATACTTCGGTCTTTATTTGTCTATTTTTGGTTAATAAACTTTTTTTGATAGAAGTGTTCTTCCGTAAGGCAAGGACATAACGAATCCCCCCTTAAATGATATAGATATTCTGGTTTCTGAGAGCATCCGTCCTGACAGCGGATGCTCTCGCTTGTTTTACTCGGGATTATCTATTCTGCCAGAAGTTCCATCGCCGTCTTCACGAACACGGAGGCGCCGATTTCTATGGCCCGTTCGTCAAAGAGCACCTCATCGCTGTGGAGCGGCCGCACCTTCTCGTCTTCCGCGACCCGCGCGCCGATGTTGAAGAAGACCGAAGGCACCCGCTGCGAATAGAAGCTGAAATCCTCCGCGATCATCTGCGGCTCCGCGTTCACCGCGTTCTCCTTTCCGACGATCTCCCCGGCGCACCAAAGCCCTCTTTCCGTGACCGCCGGGTCACAGAAAAGCACCTCGGACAGCGTATCAAACTCCACCTCCGCCGTACACCCGTAAGCCTCTGCCGTCGCCTCCGCGATCCGCCTGACCTTCTCCGAAAGCGTTCTGTGAAGCGCCGTGGAAAAAGTCCTGCAGGTGCCCTCGAGGTATGCTTCTCCGGCTACGATGTTGTACGCCGTCCCCGCATGGAACGCGCCTACAGTGACCACCGCTGCGGTCAAGGGATCCGCCTCGCGCGACACGATCTGCTGTAAGCTCGTCACGATGGCGCTTCCCGCAAGCAGCGCATCGTGGCCCGTCTGCGGCATGGCGCCGTGGCAGCTCTTCCCGGTCACCCGGATCACGAATCGGTCGCAGGCCGCCCAGCTTTCGCCCGGCCGCGCGGAAACCTTTCCATACGGAAGAAGCGGCGAAATGTGCATGCCCACAGCGTGCGCAGCCCCCTCCATCACGCCTTGTTCGATCGCGATCTCCGCGCCGTTCGAGATTTCCTCGGCGGGCTGGAACAAAAACCGTACGGTCCCGGAAAACGCGTCCCGGTGCGCCGCAAGGTAACGGACCGCGCCTAAAAGCATCGTCATATGGAGGTCGTGCCCGCACGCGTGCATCCTGCCCGGCTCCTCGCTCGCAAACGGCAGCCCGGTGTTTTCCGTGACCGGCAGTCCGTCGATGTCCTCCCGCAGGAGCACAATTTTCTCAGGCCCTTCCGCAGTTCCGCGGATCTCTCCCGTAAGCCCGGTAGGCGCAAGCCGCCGGTACGTAAGCCCCAGCGCATCAAGCTCCCGCGCCATCCGCTCCGTCGTCTCAAACTCCCTCATGGAGAGCTCCGGATGCCGGTGCAGCTCCCGCCGGAACGGCACGAGCTCCGCCATATATTCGTGTATTTCTTCCCTGATCGGGTCCATCGGTCCCTCCGTCATTTCCCGCAGTTACGCCGTCATAAATCTCTATTATTTTCCGTGTTCACGCCGTCTTAAATCTCCGTCATTTCCCGCGGTTACGCTGCGGCCTCCGCCTTCTCGATCTTCCGGTTCCGGAAGTACAGGCAAAGGTCCGTCCCGACCCACACAAAATTGAAGATGTAGACCGCCAGCACGTACCATTTGGTGGACAGGCTGCTCATGTAGGCAGGATTGATCAGCTTGGAGATGATCCCGCAGATGTAGCCTGAAAAGATCAGGATCAGGAACGTCAGGCTCTTCCCCTTGGTGGAGCGTGCCCTGTAGGATTTGACCGCGTTGATAGGCCAGGAGATGCCGAACGCGACCAGCATCAAGGTCTCAAGAATTTCTGCCATAAAAAAATACCTCTCTTATTTCGAAACCGGGATGACCGGCCTTCTTCCGGCTCACCCAAGCACCTTATATGCAGCTCTTCCGGTTCACCCGAGCATCCTGAGAAGCTCCGCTTCGTCGATGATCCGGATCCCAAGCTCCTTCGCCTTCGTAAGCTTTGAGCCCGCATCCTCGCCGGCCACCAGCAGGTCTGTCTTCTTGCTGACGCTCCCGGTGCACTTGCCGCCGTTCTTCACAATGAGCTCCGTGACTTCCTTCCGTCCGAGCGTCGGGAGCGTGCCCGTCACCACGATCGTGAGTCCGGAAAGGGCGTCGGAGCCGCCCTGCTCTTCTTTATTCTCCATCCGGAGCCCAGCCTCCCGGAGCGCCTCCATGACTTCCCGGTTTCCGGGATCCCCGAAGAACTCCGTGATGCATTCAGCGGTCGTTCCGCCGATGTCCTCGATGGCCGTAAGCTCCTCTTTGGACGCCGCCATGAGGTCATTGAGGCTCGTGTAATGCGTCATGAGGTCCCGCGCAGTCCGCGCACCTACGTTCCGGATGCCCAGGCCCGCAAGGAGCCGGTACGGGTCGTTGTCCTTGGTGGCCTCGATGGCCTGCAGGATCTTGTCCGTGTTCTTTTCCTTGCCGATGAGGCCTTTTTCAATAAGCTCGTCGCGGTGCTCTTTGAGCCGGTAGAGGTCCGCGTAGTTTTTGAGGTACCCCTCCTTCACGAGGTCATCGACCAGCGTCTCCCCGAGGCCGATAATGTTCATGCAGTCAAGCGACGCGAAGAACGAAATGGTCCGGGACAGCTGCGCCGGGCACTGCGCGTTCACGCAGCGGATATCGGCGGTGTCCTCTTCACGCACGAGGAGCGACCCGCAGACGGGACAGTGGTCCGGGGCTTTGAAGACCTCCGGCGGCTCCGTGACGCAGCCGTTCAGCTTCGGGATGATCTCCCCGCTCTTAAAGAGGCGGTACGCGCCGCCCACGCCAACCTTCATCTCCGTGATGTAGTCCTGGTTGTGGAGCGTCGCCCGGGATACGGACGTGCCGCAGAGGCGCGCCGGCTTCCCGGTCTCCCTGTCGTGGAACAGGCCGGTGAAGGTCAGCTTCCCGGTGCGGCCTACGTTTACGAGGATCTCGTCCATTACGACCACCCGCTCCTCCGGCGGATACTTATACGCGATGTGCCCGCTCGAATACTTGCTGCCCTGCGGGAAGTCGTTCCGGTAGGCAACCTGGTCGATCTTCACTACCGCACCGTCTAAGTCATAGTCGAGCGTCCCGCGCATTTCCCCGATCCTGTCGATGGCACTGAGGACTTCCTCCGCAGTCCGGCAGCGTTCGTTGATGACCACGGGCACGCCTTTTTCCTTGAGAAGCGCAAGCCCGCCGGTGTGGCTCTCCGTGAGCTCTTGGGGTCCCTGCTGGACGTTGAAAATGAGCATCCTAAGACCCCGCTGCCGCGTCACGTTCGGGTCGAGCTGCCGGAGCGTGCCGGCGGCCAGGTTCCTCGGGTTCGCAGCGGGCTTCTTGCCGAGTTTCTCCATGCGTTCGTTGAAGCGCTCGAAGGCCTGCGCGTCCATGTAGACTTCGCCGCGGAGCTGGAGCGATTCGTAGGGGAGGTCGATCTCCTTCGGGACGTCCGGAATGACGCGGGCATTGAGCGTCACGTCCTCGCCGGTGAGGCCGTCGCCGCGGGTCTCAGCAAGGCTTAAGTGAAGCCTGCCGTCTTCGCCGCGGGCGTAGCGGAGCGTCATGCTGAGCCCGTCGATCTTTGTCTCCACGGAGAATGCCGCATCCGGGTGCAGCGCCTGCACCTTCTCGATCCAGCGGACGACATCCTCTTTTTCAAAGACGTCCTCGATGGACAGCATCGGCACGTCGTGCGTCACCTTGACGCCGGCCTCGCGCTTCACCGTCCCGCCAATGCGCTGTGTGGGTGACTCCGGCGTGACCCATTCCGGATGCTCCTTTTCCGCCGCTTTCAGTTCGAGCATCAGTTGGTCGTATTCGTAATCGCTGATCTCCGGCGCATCCTGATTGTAATATTTATCCATGTGGTAGCTGATCTTACTTACCAGCTCCTGATAGGCTTCCTTCGTCATTTCTTTGCACCCCGCATGACGTTTTTCATAAGCACGGCCTTCTCCTCGCCTTTGAGCTCCCGGTACGAGCCGGGTTTGAGGTCGCCAAGGAGCACGTTCATGATCCGAACCCTTTTCAGCGACCGGACCTCGTAGCCGCAGGCGCCGCACATCCGCCTGATCTGGCGGTTCAGTCCCTGCGTCAGGATGATCCTAAGCTTCTTTTCACCCGCCCGCGTGATTTTGCACGGTGCGGTGGTCTTCTGAAGCTCGCGGAGGTAGACGCCCTTTTCGAGTCGTTTGATGAAATCGTCGGTCGGCTCTTTGTTGAGCACGACCTCGTATTCCTTTTCGTGAAGGCCCGCCGCCCTTGTCAGCTCTGCGGTGAAGGCGCCGTCGTTCGTCAGGAAAATGAGGCCCTCGGAATCCTTGTCGAGCCTCCCGACCGGGTAGAGCCGCGCTTTGCGGTCAGGAAGGAGCTCCAGGATGTTCTTTTCTCCCTTAAAGGACCGGGTCGTACAGACCACGTCCACGGGCTTGTTCACGGCGATGATGACCTTCTCCCGGGGGGCGCCTGACACGGGCTTCCCTTCCACTGTGATGACGTCACTGTCGGTCACCTTCTGCCCGACCGCGGCCGGCTTCCCGTTCACAAGCACCGCGCCGAGCTCCGTAAGCCGGTCCGCCTCCCGCCGGGAGCAGACCCCGTGATCACTCAGATATTTATTCAGCCTGACTGGCTCCATGGCACGGCCCCCCTCGTGTTGTTTGCTTGCAGGAATATTATACTTGAAAAGCATCCGTCCCGCAATCGAAACCACAACTAAATCCCTTCTCATCTCACCCAATCTGTGCTATCATAATAAAGCGCTCCCAGCCACCCGGGAACGCAAAAAGGAGAAACATGGACGTTAAGGATTTTGATTACGAGCTTCCGGAAGAGCTGATCGCGCAGGACCCTATCGCGCGGCGCGACGAATCGCGCCTCCTGATCCTTGATAAGGAGACCGGGGCCATCCGCCACAGCATTTTCCGCAATATCATAGACGAGCTAAATCCGGGCGACTGCCTGGTCGTCAATAATACGAAGGTCATCCCGGCGCGGCTTTTAGGTACGCGCGAGGGGCAGACCGGGAAGATCGAGGTGCTGCTTTTAAGAAGGCTTGAGGGAGACGTCTGGGAAACGCTCGTGAAGCCCGGGAAGAAGTGCCGGGTCGGCACGCGCCTTACCTTCGGCGACGGGCTGCTCCGCGCTGAGGTGACCGACGTGGTCGAAGAGGGGAACCGGCTGATCCGCTTTGAATACAAGGGGATCTTTGAGGAGATCCTGGACAGGCTCGGGGAGATGCCATTGCCGCCCTACATCACCCACAAGCTTGAGGACAAAAACCGCTACCAGACGGTCTACGCGAAGCACGAAGGCTCCGCCGCGGCGCCTACCGCGGGGCTCCATTTCACACCGGAGCTGCTTCAGGCCATTCAGGACAAGGGCGTCGAGCTTGCCGAGGTCACCCTCCACGTAGGACTCGGGACGTTCCGCCCGGTCAAGGTGGATAAGATCGAAGACCACCACATGCACTCGGAGTTCTATATTATCAGCCGGGAAGCCGCGGAAAAGATCAACCGCGCGAAGGAGACAGGCCACCGCGTGATCTGCGTGGGGACCACATCCTGCCGGACCATCGAATCCGCCGCAGGACCGGACGGACGCCTTAAAGAGACGTCCGGCTGGACGGACATCTTCATCTACCCGGGCTACCGCTTCAAGGTGCTGGACGCGCTCATCACGAACTTCCACCTGCCGCAGTCCACCCTGGTCATGCTGGTCTCCGCCCTTGCGGGCCGGGAGCACATCCTGAACGCATATCAGGAAGCCATCCGCGAGCGCTACAGGTTCTTCAGCTTCGGGGATGCGATGTTTATTGAATAATAAGGAAAGACCGCCGGAAGGCGGTCTTTCTATTCACCGATCAGCCTTCCCCCGCCGGGGGAAAGTGGCCCGAAGGGCCGGATGAGGGGCGCAAATGCCCCCGCGTTTTCCCGCGGGGGCACTGTTTGTGTGTGATATCGTGTTATAAACTCATGTGGACAGCTTTCCGAGGAACGCCCGGGTCCGGGGGTTCTCCGAATTGAACACCTGGTCCGGCGTGCCCTCGTCGGCAACCACGCCTTTGTCCATGAAAATAATGTGGTCCGAGACGTTCCGCGCGAAGGTCATCTCATGGGTCACGATGACCATCGTCATCTTCTCCTCCGCAAGCGCGCGGATGACCCTCAGGATCTCGCCCGTGAGCTCCGGGTCCAGCGCCGATGTCGGCTCATCAAAGAACAGGATGTCCGGCTTCATCGCAAGCGCCCGCGCAATGGCCACGCGCTGCTTCTGCCCGCCGGAAAGAGTGGACGGATAAGCGTTCTCCTTGTCCGAAAGTCCAACCTTCCGGAGAAGCTCGCGCGCCTCAGGAAGCACCTCCTCCTTCGGCCGCTTCTGTACCTTGACCGGCGCGTCCATCACGTTCCTGAGCGCCGTGAAATGCGGAAACAGGTTGAAGTTCTGGAACACCATCCCGAAGGTCCCGTCGTAATGGATCTCGCCCTCGTACTCTTTTTCGAGGCCCACGCAGCAACGGAGAAGGGTGGTCTTCCCCGAGCCCGAGGACCCGATGATCGAGACGACCTCGCCGCGGTCCACATGGAGGGAAATGCCCTTCAGCACCTCTGCCGTACCGAAGCTTTTGCGCAGATTGTTGACTTCAAGAATACTCATAGATCAGTAAAATGCCAGCTTTCTTTCGGTCAGGGTGATGCCCTTCGCGACCGCGTAGTTGAACACATAGTAGAAAACGCCTGCCACAATGAACGGGATGATGGTGGTCTCCTTGGCCGCGATCTGCTTCGCGAGAGCGAACATTTCGATGTAGGAGATCGAATACGCAAGCGATGTGTCCTTGACGAGCGTGATGACCTCGTTGCCGATGGCCGGCATCACGATGCGCATGACCTGCGGGAAAATGATCCGCACGAACGTCCGGAGCTTCGAATACCCCAGGATCTGCGCGGCCTCGTACTGTCCGACGTCAATAGCTTCCACTCCCGACCGGTAGATCTCCGCAAAATACGCGGAATAGTTCAGGGAGAAGCCGATAATGAGCGCCGTGAACTTGTAGTTCCCGATGTTCATTCTGAACAGGTAGAACGGCCCGAAATACCAAAGTAACAGCTGCAGCATGAGCGGTGTCCCGCTCATGATCGAAATAAAACCGATGACCAGGCCGCTCACGATCTTATTCCGCGAAGACCTGCCGAAATAGACCACCCAGCCCAGGGGAAGCGAAAGCACGAGCGTGACCGAAAAGATCAGTACCGTCTTTAAAAAACCGCTGCCAAGCTGCTGCAAAATGACGCCAAAGCTCATGTTTCCCCTTCCTTCCCGAGGCTTCTTTTATTACTGCGCGATCACCATATCCGCAATGCCGTACTTTTCAGCAAGCTCCATGAGCGTGCCGTCGTCGTAAAGCGCCTTCATATCCTTGTTGATGATCTCGGCCGTAGCCGTATCGCCCTTCTTAAAGCCGACGGCGTACTTTTCGCTGTTCAGGTACTCGTCCAGAATGACGAAGCCTTCGCCGCGGTTCTCGATCTGGTACTTCGCGACGGCGATGTCGATGGCAAGGCCGTCCAGAGCACCTGCCAAAAGCTCCGTAAACGCAGTGTTGTAATCCGCGAACTGGTCGAGGGACGCAAACGTTGCGCCAAGCTCAAACTGGCTGCCGTCTTCCTCAAATAACGCAAGCGCCGCAGAGCCTGCCTGCACGCCGACCTTCTTGTCCGCAAGGCCTGCAAGGTCCGTGATGCCGCTGCTCTCCGCAACTACGATCACCTGGCTGTTGTCCACGTACGGGTTCGAGAACGTGTAGTCATCCTCGCGGCCGTCCATCGTAAAGCCGTTCCAGATGCAGTCGATGGCGCCGGAATTCAGCTCCATGTCCTTGCTGTCCCAGTTGATGGGCTTTTTCACAAGCTCCCAGCCTTCCATTTCGCAGACCTTTTCTGCAAGCTCAAGGTCGAAGCCGGTGTAGTCACCGTTGTCATCCATGTAGCCGTAGGGCGGATATTCCGCGTCAAAGCCGACCGTAAAGGTCTTTTTGGCGCTCTCCCCGGAGGCGTCGTTCACACTCACTGTTACACATCCGGAAAGGATGGCCGTTACCGCGAGAATTACTGCTAGTACCAATGCTGTCTTTTTCATGCTTTCTCCTTACTCTCTGGTCTTATTTGCTTTCCTCCGCCAGTCTTTCAAGTGCGCGGCGGTATCCGCCGTCGCCATAGTTCAGACATCGCGATACCCGGCTGATGGTGGCCGCGGAAACCCCCGTCTTTTCGGAGATGGTCTGATAACTCTCCCCTCTTGCGAGAAGCTCCGCAGTCTCCAGCCGCTTTGCCATATCCTGCAGCTCCTTGATCGTACACAAGTCCTCAAAAAACGCATAACACTCGTCTGTATCTTCAAGTTTCAGTATCGCGCTGAACAGCCGGTCCATCGGCTCAGAATGCAGATCTTTCATGATACACCTCTTTTCTTTCAGGATACCTCATCACTTTATCACTTTATCACATTAAAGTCAACAGAAACATTTCCATGTACTTTTTTATTCACAAAATGAGTTCAAATCCGAGGCTTTGGAAAAAGTCCGCTGAACCGCCGCTTTCCGGATTTCAGTCCTGATTTATCCACGTTATCCACCTTGTTCACAAAAATCCGTCCGGTTCTGTCTTCATAACCTGTCCGGAAAAAAGCAAGGATTTCCCGCTCAATTTTCTTCCTGCCCTCTCATGTCCACAATATCCACAGTTTCCACACCGTTTCAGGCTCCTGTCCGCCCAAAAAACGGCACTTTCTTTTTCTCTTTTTTGTGTTATACTTGCAGTCGTCGAAGGGGCTTTTAAGCCGCTTCCCCGGACTGTAAAGGATACCAGACTGCTTATGAAGACGCTTACACTGACGAAGGAACAGAAGGACAGCCATATAGAGCTTCCGCTGGATTTTATAGATACTGAAATGCCCCAGGCCTCCGGCGATGCGCTGAAGGTCTATCTCTATTTGTGCCGTGCAGCCGTGGATCCTTCTGTCCGTCTGTCCGTTACCGACATGGCGGACCTGTTTGATGTCACACCCAAGCGCATCCTGCAGTCCCTGTCCTACTGGGAGTCCTGCGGTCTCCTTGCGCTTTCCTATTCGGGAGAAGAACTTTCCGAGATCCGCATGGTCTCCGGGAAGTCCCATGCGCGTCCCGAAGAGCCCCATCCTGCGTCGCAGAAGACGCGGGAGAACATCCGTCTCATCACGGATGTCCCTTCGGAGCCTGCCGCTCCGGAATACACCGGGGAT
Organism: Lachnospiraceae bacterium; assembly: GCA_017441825.1. GTDB lineage: Bacteria > Bacillota > Clostridia > Lachnospirales > Lachnospiraceae > UBA1267. The sequence goes on along the minus strand of JAFRVD010000031.1, from coordinate 35,600 downwards.
ACCCGGAGAGCTGCCGGGAGATACCCGGAAACAACTGAAAAGAAGGCCGACGTACTGGATCCCTCCGTCCTCGACCGGGACGCGGAATTTTCAGAGCTTCTCGGCCTTTCCGAATACTACCTGAAGCACCCTCTGAATTCCTCTCAGAGAAGCTCCCTGGGCATCTGCTACCTCATGTTCGGCAGACAGAGCGACGTCATCGAATACCTGCTCGAGTACTGCATCGAACGCGGCCGTACGTCCTTCCGCTACATTGAAGGCGTTGCGCGCGGCTGGAAAGCGGACGGCTATGAGACGCTTCAGGACATCAAGGCCGGAACGCACGAACGGAACAAGACGGTCTACACCATCATGAATGCCTTCGGGCTGGGCAGCCGCCAGCCTGCGGAGGTGGAATCGGACTATATCGCAAAATGGGCCGCGGAGTTCGATCTCCCCGTCATCCTTGCCGCCTGCAGCCGGACCATGGAGGCCATCCATGCCCCCAGCTTCCGCTATGCGGACAGCATCCTTTCCTCGTGGAAGGAAAGCGGCGTCCGGACCGTAAAGGACATCGAAGCCGCAGACCGGGAATTCCGGGCACAGAAGCCTCAGGATGCGGGCCGGAGCAGCAAGCCTGCCAGGCCGAATGCCTTCCGTAACTTTGACGAGCGCGACACGGATTACGACTCCGTGGTCAGCGGATACCTGAACAGCTGAAGGAGCGGATATGGCACTGAGGACGGAACAATACAACGCGCTCATGCGTGAATACAGCCTGCGCGCCGCAAGGAACCGCCGCGAGCTCGAGGAACGAACCGAACGGATCGGGCTTCTTGTACCCCGGCTTCCGGAAGTGAAGCGCGCGCTTGCCGTGAATTCCGCAGCCCGCGCCCGTGCAGGGATCCTCGGGAACGAGGAAGCGCTCCCCGCATTGGAGGAAGAGCATAAAGCGCTCCGGGAGGAGCTTGCCGGGATCATGAATTCCGGTCTGTTCGACCCGAAGGACCTTGAGCTTCAGTACACCTGCCCGGACTGCCGGGACACCGGCTTTATCGGGAACGTACCCTGCCACTGCTTTCAGCAGGCGGCCATCGATCTTCTCTACGAACAGAGCTCCGTGAAGAGCCGCCTTGCGGATGAGAACTTCGGCACGCTTTCCATGGAGTACTATGACAGGCAGGCGCCCGAAGGGAAGCGTTCACAGTACGAGGTCATGAAGGACCGGGTCGCGTTCTTACGGAAATACGCGGCGGAATTCGGTGAAAACAGCGGGAGCCTCCTGTTTTACGGCCCCACGGGCACCGGAAAGACCTTTTTCTCGAACTGCATAGCGCGGGAACTCATCGAATCCTGCCATTCGGTCGTATATTTTTCAGCAATCGACTTATTTGACCTTTTCTCAAAGAACAGTTTCAGTTATAATGAAGAGGATGGAGAGGAGCTGTTCCGCTTTATCACGGAAAGCGACCTGCTTATCATCGACGACCTCGGCACGGAGCACGTGACCGCTTTTACGGTCAGCAAGCTGTTCTACTGTGTAAACGAGCGCCTGAACGCCGGAAAGAGCATGATCATTTCGACCAATCTCTCCCCGGGCGCGCTCCGGGACCTCTACACGGAACGTGTGGCGTCCCGGATCCTTGCCGGCTTCGAGCCGGTCGCGTTCAGCGGCAAGGATATCCGCGTCATGAAAAAGTACGGTTCATCCGTACAGTAGTTTCATTCATTCACAAGACAAGGGTACAGGAGGCCATATGTCATCCAAAAAAATCCAGACGATCCCCGTAGGTCCGCTCGGCATCATCGCAATGAAGAGCATCGAGCCTCTGGCAGAGAAGGTCGACGCGTACATCGCGAGCTGGAGAAGCGAGCGCGACAAGGCGGCTGAAGACAGCGAGATCCATTTCCGCGGCTACACCAAGGACAGCTACCTGGTGGCGGCGGAGACCCCGCGCTTCGGCTCCGGTGAAGGTAAGGGCCGCATCACGGAATCGGTCCGCGGCGATGATATCTACATCATGGTGGACGTGCTCAATTACAGCCTGACCTACAAGCTGTGCGGCATAATCAACCACATGTCTCCGGACGACCACTACCAGGACCTGAAGAGGATCATCGGCGCCATTGCCGGAAAGGCGACCCGCGTCAATGTGATCATGCCCTTCCTGTACGAAAGCCGCCAGCACAGGCGGACCAGCCGTGAGTCGCTGGACTGCGCGCAGATGCTGCAGGAGCTGATCGCGCTTGGCGTGGACAACATCATCACCTTTGAGGCGCATGACCCCCGTGTGATGAACGCCATCCCGAACAGAGGCTTTGAGAACGTGACCTGCACGTACCAGTTCGTCAAGAAGCTCTGCAACATTTCTCCGGACCTTCTGATCGACAAGGACCACCTCATGGTCATCAGCCCGGACGAAGGCGGCATGAACCGTGTGGTCACCTTTGCGAACTACCTGGGCGTGGATGCCGGCATGTTCTACAAGCGCCGTGACTACACACGCATCGTGAACGGCAGCAACCCGATCGTCGCGCATGAGTTCCTCGGCCGGGACGTGGACGGCAAGGACGTCCTGATCCTGGACGACATGATCTCCTCCGGAGATTCGATGATCGAGGTCGCGCTGGAGCTTAAGAAGCGCCGCGCGCGCCATGTGTACTGCCTCGCGACGTTCGGTCTGTTCACGAACGGCCTAGAGAAGTTCGACAAGGCGGTCTCGGACGGTATCATCTACAAGGTGCTCACCACCAACCTGTCCTACCTGCGGCCGGAGCTTCTCGAACGTCCCTACTACGCCTGCGTGGACTTAAGCAAATACATCGCGCTCGTCATAGACAGCCTGAACCACAACTACACGCTGAGCGACCTTCTGTCGCCCACGGACCGTATAAACAACTTCCTGAACCGCCACAAGGAGGAGCAGCTCGAGCGCGCACGCGTGCGTCAGTGAGCGCCGCCGGCGCCGGAATACGAACAGGGGACCGCATTCGCGGTCCCCTGTTCTGTGTATTGCGGTCTGAGCTGCCTCTGCTGCGTCAGGCCTGTGCCCACCGTCACTCCCGCCAGCTAAGCCTGTGCAGCGCCCCGTGCGGCGTGAGGCCGCAGAAGTCCTGCTGCCGGAGCGCTTCGTAAAGGATGATGGCCGCAGCGTTCGAAAGGTTCAGGGAGCGGTAGTCGTCCTTCATCGGGATGCGGATACAATCCGGCTCGTGGTCTATGAGGATCTCCTCCGGAATGCCGGCGGTCTCCTTGCCGAACATGATATAGTCGTCCGGGCCGTAGGTGACGTCGGCGTAGGTGCGGCGCGCCTTGGTGGTCGCGTAGAATACGTGCGCGCCCGGGTTCTTTGCAAGAAAGTCCTCGTAGTCTTCGTAGACACGGACGTCCAGATCCTTCCAGTAGTCCAGCCCCGCCCGGCGGAGCGCCTTCTCGGAAAGCGAAAAGCCCAGGGGCTTGATGAGGTGCAGCACGGTGCCCGTGGCTACGCAGGTCCTGCCGATATTGCCGGTGTTCGAAGGGATCTCCGGCTCATGAAGTACGATATGCATTATCCGAAATTCTCCAGTATATATACAGGGTCCGGCTTCGGCCGGTCCAGGTGCCGCTCCTCTTCGTCGTGAAGAAGGAGTTTCTTTTTATCTCCGCGGATCACGCCGATCCTTTCCGCCGGGATGCCGGATGCATGGAGTTCCCGGAGGACTGCGTTTCCATCGCTGACCGCCGCCAGCATGCAGCCCGACGAGTACAGTGCGTACGGGTCAAGACCCAGCGCCTCCGCGATCTCGATCGTCTCCTGGTGCATCGGGATGCCCGTGAGGTCTACGGAAAAACCGCAGCCCGCGTTTTTTGAAAACTCCCACAACGCGCGTAGGATCCCGCCCTCGGAAACGTCCTGCATGGCGGCGCCGTGCCGCCGGAATATGGCTGCATCCTTTGAAGAAGACAGCTGCTCCCGGTTGTCGGAAACAGGCCTCAGGAATGACGAAGAAAATATCCCGGAAAGGAATTCCCGTCTTTCCTGAAGGAAAAGCATCGCACCGGTATCGCCGGGGAAGCGCGTGAGAAGAAGCGCCTGCCCGGGGAGTGCCTTCGGGGCCTCCGGCGTCCCGTACGTCCCCTCAAAACGGCCCGAAATTGCCACTGTAAATGCAGATATGTGCTGTTTTTCAGAGAAGCTCACAGACTCGCCGGAAACCGCTATATTTTCGCTCAGAGCGGCACTCCCGAAGGCTTCCCGGGACGCTTTCACAGCCTCTTCGGGCGTCCCCTTGGGATAGACCGCTGAAAGCTCCGCACGCTCCGGGACCAGCCCTTTTGAAAGCGCGGAATCAACCGCACGGAAAAAGGCGAGCTCCTCCCTGAGAAGCCCGCCGTATACCGTAAGAGAGACCGCTCTCCCCGTGCTCATAAGACCGAAAACGCGCCCCAGATGGTGGTCGCCAGCATGACGGCCACAATGATGATGATCACGATCGCAACGATCCTCTTATTCTTGTTCCCGCCTTCTCCATGAAACTGGATCATGTGTCACTCCTTTTCATTTTATCCGTATTTTCCGCCGATGGACACACCTCCCGAAGGAAGCATGCCGTACAGTCCGGCTTTCTGGCCGTACAGATGGTCCGCCCCAGCGTAATGATCTGCATGTTGTAGCGGATCCAGTGCTCTGTGGGGAGCACGTCCATGAGATCGTACTCCACCTTCTCAGGGTCCGTCTCCTCCGTAAACCCGAGCTTCCTCGAGATCCTTTTGACGTGCGTATCCACCACGATCCCGGGCGTATGGTAAATGTTCCCGAGCATCAGGTTCGCCGTCTTCCGGCCCACACCCGGAAGCGTCAGAAGCTCCTCCATCGTATCCGGCACCCGTCCGCCGTATACTTCAATGAGCCTTTTTGACGTCCCAATAATGTTCTTCGCCTTCGCATGGTAGAAGCCGATGGACCGGATCTCCTCCTCAAGCTCATGAATATCCGCATCCGCAAGCTTCTGAAGCGTGTCATAGCGCTCAAAGAGGTGCGGTGTGACCATGTTTACGCGCGCGTCCGTACACTGCGCGGAAAGGATCACCGCCACAAGAAGCTGCCAGTCCTTTTCATGGGTCAGGTAGATGATATCGTCGGTCCCGTAGGCTTCATCGAGGCGCCTTAAGACTTCCCGGACACGCACCTCATCCGGCCGCACCGTCATTCGCCTTCCCCGCTTTCCGTCTCAGACTGGTTGAAGACCTCGTCCGTGATCCAGACCACGCCGAGCGTCAGGTACGAGGGCTCGCCGCCGGGAACGGCGGACGCCGTGGCAAACTGGATCTGCGTGTCCTTTCCGTCCGGAGTCTGCGCGTCCCAGTACCAGGTCTCGTAATAATACGTGACCTCGGAGACCTCGTTCTGCGTCTCCTTGTGCTCGGTCGGCTCGCCGTACGCCTCGGTCATCTTCGCGACGTATTGGTCGCGGAGTTCTTCCTGCCCGATTACGGAAGTGTAGGCGCTTTCCGATTCAAACACGAAGGACATCATGTAGATCACGTCCCCCACGCAGCCTATGTTGGAGCCGTCCGAATTCCTGCCGAGGAGCTGTGTCCGGAGAGAATCCGCTTCATAGACGATCACGTTGTTTTCGCCATAGCCGGCGATCTTGGACACCGTCACGCCGATGGATTTCTGGAGACTGCCCACGGTATCGCCCCACTCCGTTCCCGGATAGTGGTAGCCCTGAGCCTCGGAATATGCCGCCTCAAGATCAAATTCCTTCGGGAGAGACTTTTCGTAGTTCTCCAGCCCTTCCGCAAGGCGGGACCTGCAGGCAGACGTAAGAAGGAAAGCGCCGGCAAGCAGAACGCAAAGCAGGATGGTCGTCAGTTTTTTCATTACGGTACCTCTTTTTCTTCTGGATCAGAACCTGAACCCGAACTTCGGCAGCACGAAGGCGAGCCACAGAAACAATAGGTGCAGGGGATAAAAAGCGTAAAACGCGTATTTGATGACTTCGCTCGTATAGCCCTTTTTGCCGTTGTAGAAATAGATCGGGATCAGGGCAAGCAGCGCGTAATATTCGGAGCTTGACGTCAACGGCGTCATGGCGATGACGGCCGCCGCCACAAAGAAGCACCGCAGGAAATTTTCCCACGGGATGCGGCTCCGAAGCTCTTCAAGCGGCATGACCAGGATGCCGATCACGGTCAGCATGACGATGCCTGCCGCCTGGTAGTCGAGGTGCAGCCACTTCCGGGAGGCATAGGCAAAGCCTGCCGCAAGGACTGCCGCAAGGCCCAGGCCGGGGATCTTTTTCCATCCCGGCAGCCGGCTGCCCCACGCGATGACCGACATGATGATCATTCCGAGCATCAGCGTAAAGTAGACGTTCTGGTGATCCCACACGGCAAGACGCCCGCGGAGGGCCAGGTCGAAGGGGAGCTCGGAAAGAATGGCAAACATAAGGAGCCGGAGGAAATACCTCGGCCGGCTTCTGGTATAGATCACGCCTTCAGCCACCATCAGCCCGTAGATCGGGAACGCGATGCGCCCCACGATCCGCATGACCTTGTACACCGTACCGGCGCCTGAGAGAAGCCCGGAAAGCCGGAGGGCAACGCCCAGGTGGTCGATGAACATGGTGATCACGGCGATCAGCTTAAGAACAAACGCACTCACTCTTCCACTTCCTCGATATCCGCGTCAGACAGCGTATAGACCTGACGCTTCATAGCCATTTCATCGCTTGCGAGATATTCGTCGTAAGTCGTCATCTTATCGATCATGCCGCCCGGCAGGAATTCGATGATCCGGTTGGCCGTGGTCTGCACCAGCTGGTGGTCGCGGCAAGCGAACAGGATCACGCCGGGGTACTTGATCATGCCCTGGTTCAGGGCGGTGATGGACTCCATATCCAGATGGTTCGTGGGCTCGTCAAAGATCAGGATGTTCGCGCCGGAGATCATCATCTTGGAGAGGATGCACCGCACGCGCTCGCCGCCGGAGAGCACCCGGACGATCTTTTCTCCGTCTTCGCCGGCAAAGAGCATTCTGCCTAAGAAACCGCGTACGTAGGTGATGTCCTTTACGGGCGAATACTGCATCAGCCAGTCGTAGATGCGGATGTCGTCCATGAATTCCTTCGCGTTGTCCCTCGGGAAGTACGCGCGGGAGGTGGTCACACCCCACTTGTAGGTGCCGGAATCCGGCTCCATCTCACCCATCAGGATCTTGAACAGAGTGGTCTTCGCAAGCTCGTCCGAACCCACGAACGCGACCTTGTCATTCCGGTTCAGGGTAAAGCTGATATCGTCGAGCACCTTCACGCCGTTCACGGTCTTACAGAGGTTTCTCACCTCGAGGACGTCGTTTCCGATCTCACGGTCCGGCCGGAAGTCGATGTACGGATATTTCCTGGAGGACGGACGCATCTCATTCAGCTCGATCTTTTCAAGCGCACGCTTTCTGGACGTGGCCTGGCGGGATTTGCTGGCATTCGCGGAGAACCGCTGGATGAACTCCTGCAGTTCTTTGATCTTTTCTTCCTTCTTCCGGTTCTCTTCCTTCATCTGGCGGATCATCAGCTGGGACGATTCGTACCAGAAGTCGTAGTTGCCGGAGTACAGCTGGATCTTGCTGTAGTCCACGTCGGCGATGGCCGTGCAGACCTTATTGAGGAAATAGCGGTCGTGAGAGACCACTATGACTGTATTTTCAAAGTTGATGAGCCACTCCTCCAGCCAGCTGATGGCCGCAAGGTCCAGGTTGTTCGTGGGCTCATCCATGAGCAGGATGTCCGGATTGCCGAACAGGGCGCGCGCAAGGAGCACCTTGACCTTGTCCGCGCCGTTCAGGTCGCGGACCTTCGCATAGTGCAGGGACTCGTCCACGCCAAGGCCGTTCAGGAGAGAAGCCGCATCGGCGTCCGCCTCCCAGCCGTTCATTTCCGCGAACTCGGTCTCAAGCTCCGCCGCCCGGACGCCGTCTTCGTCGGAAAAATCCTCCTTCGCGTAGAGCTCGTCCTTTTCGCGCATGATCTCAAAAAGGCGGGCGTTGCCCTGCATGACTGCGTCCAGGACGACTTCATCGTCGTATTTGTTCTGATCCTGCTCCAGAACGGAGAGCCGCTGCCCCGGTGTCATCACGACGGAGCCGTTGGTAGGCTCGAGCTGCCCTGAAAGGATCCGGAGGAACGTGGACTTGCCGGCACCGTTCGCGCCGATGATCCCGTAGCAGTTCCCTTCCGTAAATTTGATATTAACGTCCTCAAACAGGGCGCGCTTCCCCAGTCTCAGGGTAATGCCGTTCGCACTGATCATTTTTTTCTCCCGGTATGTTTATTAAATCAATATGCCGGCCTTTACAGCCATCAATAAGTGTTCTTTTCCCGCGCGTGGCAGGTCAGGACGATCACCTGTCTCGGATCTTCCTTTATGAGCTCCATGAGCTCCTCCAGGCGGTTCGCGTCAAAATCCGTAAATGTGTCGTCCAGGATCATGGGAAGGATGCCTTCCGGATCCAGCGAACTGAACAGCGCGAGGCGGAGGCTCAGTGAGATCTCCTGCGCTCTGCTGTTGTTCATGCGGAACGGCCGGAGGCTCGCGTCTGTGCCGCTGTAGGAAAGCGTACCGTCCTCTGAGACCAGAAGCGTGTCGTCGCGGCCCGGAGCGATCTTCCCAAGCCATTCTCCGGCGAGCTCGCTGAAGCTCTTATTGTTTCCCAAAGGATCCAGCCGGCCGAGCTTTGTCACGGAGGCAATGGCCTCGTCTACGTCCGTGATTTCTTTAAGCGTCGCTTCCTGCTTTTCAAGAAGCGCCCGGAATTCCTGCTCCCGGACCCGTAGACGGTCGCGTTCCGAGGTCTCCGCCGAAAGCTTCTCATGAAGCTCCGCGGCTTTCGCTTCCAGGTCGTGCACCGCCTGCTCGCGTGCCGTGCGGTCCTTCACCTTTTCGCCGACCTCGTCCATGTGATCAACAAAATACTGGTAGTCTGCTTCCGCCTTCTCCGCGTCTTCACGGTACTCCCGTTCCGCGGATTGCCTTCCGAGCGCGATGTTCTTCCGGTTGACGCGGACCACTGTCATGATGATGCCTGCCGCGGAAAGCCCTCCGGCGATCAGGAAGCAGATGATCGTAATGTACTGCCACTTGCCCTCCATCTTGTAGCTGCTTAAAAGGAAGGCAGAGACCGCCGCCATAATGAAGCCTGCCGCCATCAGGATGATGCCCGGCGTGGTGGTCTTTTTGAGTGCTTTTTCGTTGAATTCGGTATATTCGGACAGCTGTTCCTTCTTCTCAAGCATCGCGCCGTGAAGAGCCGTTGTCCTCCGCGCATTCGCGTCATCTATGGTCTTTATATCCTGCTCCAGAGAGGACCTGCGGGCTTCGAGGTCTTCAGAGACCGCCGCTTCCTCTGCCGTAAGCTCCTTGATGGAAAGCTCCTTTTCTTCGATCCCCCGGAAGACTTCTCCCGAGCGGTCGTTCAGGGTGTCGTCGATCTTCTCCTTAAGCGCCCTCTTCTTTCCGGTGAGCTCCGAAAGTGCGGAAAGACAGCGGCTCCGGTTCTCCGCTTCCTTCTTTTCGGCTTCCGTGAGCATCCCCTTTTCTTCGAGGCTCTGCGCATCTTTTGTGAGCGCGTTCTGGGCTATGTACCCGGAGGCTTCATATTCTGCACGAGTGAGCTCTCCGCGGTGCTCCGCGAACCACGCTTCCGTATCTTCGATCTCTTCCCCGTCCTCCGTCCGGATGATCTTTAAGTCCGGATTGCTCTTTAAAAAGCTCCGCCGGATCTCATAGACCGTATCCTTTGAAAGGACCGTCATACTGCCGCCGTACACGCCCTGGAAGCCCAACGGGTAATAGCGCTCGTAAGCGCTGTCCGTGTCGTCCATGCCATACAGCATGCTTTTCAGGAAGACCGCAATGGTCGTCTTCCCGGACTCATTATCCCCGGTGATCACATTTGTCCCGGGACGTAGCGGGATCTCCTTGTTGAGAAGCTTCCCGAATGCGGCGATATTCAGCCCAAGAATCTCCATGTTCACTCTCCTTTTTGATCCCGGAGGCCGGTCCTCCGGGTCATTTTCCGCTTTCGCGGGGGGTCTTCAGAAGCGCGTCAAGCGCATAGCGGAAGGCCTTTTCGGTCATCCCGCCGTTTTCTTCCTGATAGTTCAGAAGGAGCCGTCCCGTGAGATCCGTGGGACCGTACTCCCGAACGTGCTGAAAAAGCTCCTCTTCCGTGGTCCGGTCAATGACCTCCGTCACGTTGCCGAGCGTAAGGAGCTCTTCTTTTCTGTAAAACAAGGCCGGCGGAACAGGCCCGGAAAAAACGATCCTGTAGACGTTATCGGCGCCAAGCTCCTCTATGGCTTCCGAGACCTTGTCCCGGACCTCCGGGAAGGTCTGCTCCCACGTGAGGAGGAGCTTTAACGTCCGGTATTCGCGCTTCGCGTTCCGGATCATACGGACGTTCAGGGACGTCTTTCCTTCATCATCTTTTTTGAGCTCGCAGAGAAGGAAGCCGTGGTTCTTCTGCCCGGAAAAGCCTTCCGGCTCAAAGCAGCCGGGCCCGTAGACCGGGTAGCCGGGAAGACCCTTCACGGCGCCGCTCTGTCCGGTGCCGATGTAATCATACGGCAGCTTCCCGGGATCCTCCGGGAGAAGCATCGCCGTATAGGTGCTGCCCAGGAACGGCAGCAGCAGGATCTGCATTGCGCCGCGTACCCCGGGCTCGATCCTGCCCCAGGAAACGATGCTGTAATTCTTTTTGGTGTAGCCCACCCCGGTGATCTCCGCCTCCCAGCCGGGGACGTATACGCGGTCCACGGCGTCGCCGGCAAAGACCTTCGTACGGCTCCTCCAGGGGAAGTGCCTCACGCGTTCCGTGCGTTCATCGGCGTCCAGCTCTCCCGGCACAATAAAGACGCGGGCACTGAGCCTTAAAAACAGGCTGTCAAGACGGTCAAGCTCCTCACGGGAAGGTACGTGGTCGAACACGTTCCCCGTGAGAAACAAAGCGTCTGCCGAAAGGTTCCTCACGGCGTCCGCAAGCTTCTCTACGTCTTCCCACAGCTCTTCCTCGCGATTCCCGGTCCATTCCCGGGACGGGTCCGAGCCGGTTCCCAGCTTCAGATTGGCGGCGTGGATAAACCTCATCCGAACCTCCTTCTGTGACGGGTGAACTGAAACACAACTCTTTACAGATCGCAGTTGTTTACGGTGCGCGGGAACGGAAGCACGTCGCGGATGTTGCCCATGCCGGTCAGGTACATGACGCAGCGTTCGAAGCCTAAGCCGAAGCCTGCGTGACGGACCGTGCCGTATTTGCGGAGGTCTAAGTAGAAGTCATAGTCTTCCTCGCGCATGCCGAGCTCTTTGATCCTGCCGAGCAGCTTGTCGTAATCTTCCTCACGCTGGGAGCCGCCGATGATCTCGCCGATCCCCGGTACCAGGCAGTCCATGGCCGCCACGGTCTTCCCGTCTTCATTCAGTTTCATGTAGAACGCCTTGATCTCCTTCGGGTAGTCCGTGACAAATACCGGGCGCTTGAAGACCTGCTCGGTCAGGAAGCGCTCGTGCTCGGTCTGCAGGTCGCAGCCCCAGCTGACCTTGTAGTCGAATTCATCGTTGTGCTCCATGAGAAGGTTCACGGCTTCCGTGTAGGTCACGCGGCCGAAGTCGGAGTTCATGACGTGGTTCAGGCGCTCGATGAGGCCCTTGTCGATGAACTCGTTGAAGAACGCCATCTCCTCCGGCGCGTTCTCAAGAACGTACGCGATGATGTATTTCAGCATGTCCTCAGCGAGCTGCATGTCGTCCTCGAGATCCGCAAAGGCGATCTCCGGCTCGATCATCCAGAATTCCGCGGCGTGGCGCGTGGTGTTCGAGTTTTCCGCGCGGAACGTGGGTCCGAACGTATAGATGTTCCGGAACGCGCAGGCGAACGTCTCACCGTTCAGCTGGCCCGAAACCGTGAGGTTGGTGGGCTTCCGGAAGAAGTCCTGCGTGTAGTCGATGGCCCCGTCTTCGGTCTTCGGAAGATTTGAAAGGTCCATCGTTGTGACCTGGAACATTTCTCCGGCGCCTTCCGCGTCAGAGCCCGTGATGATGGGCGTGTGCACGTAGATAAAGTCGCGCTCCTGGAAGAAGCGGTGGATGGCGTAGGCAATGAGCGAGCGCACGCGGAAGACTGCCTGGAACGTGTTGGTCCTCGGGCGGAGGTGCGTCATGGTGCGGAGATACTCCAGCGTGTGGCGCTTCTTCTGAAGCGGGTAGTCCGACGGGCTGCTGCCTTCTATGACCACGCTGTCCGCCTGCAGTTCGAATTTCTGGCGGGCTTCAGGCGTTGCAACAAGCGTCCCCTCCGCGATGAGCGCGGTACCTGCGCCGGCCTTCGCGATCTCCTGGAAATTGCTCATGGCGTCATGATATACGACCTGCAGCGGCGAAAAGAACGTGCCGTCAGACAGGACCAGAAAGCCGAAGGTCTTCGAGTCGCGGTTGCTTCTGACCCAGCCGCCCACGGTGACCTTTTGGCCGATGTATGCTTCGGTGTTTTTAAATAACTCTCGGATCGGTGTGCATTCCATAATTCTTTCTCCCCTCACGGTCCCCCGCCTGCAATAATACCTTTCGGGCCTTAAGGACCTATTAAGCCTTATATCGTACTATCATAATACAAATCCACGGAAAAAACAAGTTGATATCTATAGCCTTCCCCGCCCGCCTTGCCTTTCCGCCTTCCTCATGCTATACTGATTGAACAGAACTTTACCCAAAGGAGGCTCCGCCGATGATCCGGCTCATTCTCTTTGCGATCATTGTCGTGATCGCGTGTATCCTGAGCCTGCCTGTCTGGCTGTGCATGTGGATCATCCACTTCTTCAACCAGGACCTGACAGACAGGATCGCCTTTGTTTTCATTCATACGCTCTGCACTGTAGAGATCTTCATTGCCGGGACGCGGCTTACGGTCGAAGGAGAGGAAAACCTCAGCACAGGTGAACCGGTTCTCTATATCATGAACCACCGGAGCCTGTTCGATATCATCATCATGTACAAGCTCCTCTCGGAAAAGACCGGCTTCATCGCGAAGAAAGAGCTTAAAAAGGCGCTGTTCCTCGCCCAGTGGATCCTTTTGAACCATGGCCTGTTCCTGGACCGGGAAAACATCCGTGAAGGGCTGAAAACAATTCTCCGGGGTGTGGAATACATCAAGGCAGGCTTCTCCATGGCGATCTTCCCGGAGGGCACCCGGAACAAGGACAAGGAAAGCCACACGTCGCTTCTTCCGTTCCACGGCGGGTCGTTCAAGCTGGCGGAAAAGTCCGGGGTACCGGTGGTGCCCATCGCATTCTATAACACCGAAAACTGCTTCGAAAATCACAAGCCGTTCATCAAGGCGGTGGACGTAAAGGTCAGGATCGGAGAGCCTGTAAATCTTTCGGAGCTTTCGCAGGAAGACCGGCGGCGGATCGGACCGTACTTCGAGGAGCTGATGCAGGGGATGCTCGATTCATTCGAAGCGTAAGATCGTTTTTCTCATATACAGAAGATTGGGGCGGGCCCTTGGGCCCGCCCCCTTTTTGTGGATTTCCATGTGTTTATGCTGTCTTTACGTGCGTCAGAACCGCCCGTTAAGCCACGATGCACTGAGCTCCATGCTCTTAAGAGGATCGTTGCCGATCCAGTTTTTATGGCTTTCCAGAACGACCGCCTCTATGCCGTTACTGACGGCGGTCTTCGAAAGCCCGTCGAGGTCCATATTCCCCGTGCCGGGCTCCACGCAGTCCTCCTTCAGGATGGGCGTCATGGCCGGCCCGGACTGCCTGCTTCCCCGGTCCGTAACATGCCACAGCTTCATACGGCTGCCGAGCCTTCGCATCCACGCAGCGGCATCCGCGCCGCCGTCCGTAAACCAGTAGCTGTCGAATTCGAAGTCCAGAAGCTCGGGGTCTGTCTCATTTATGAGAACGTCATACGCCCGGATGCCGGGCCGGACCGTAAGAAGCTCCACGTTGTGGTTATGGTACAGCAGGGAAAGACCCGCGGCTTTCAGCTTTTCTCCCGCCTGGTTCAGGCGCCCGGAAAGCCTTTTTACTTCGCTTTCGCTGCCGTAATCGAACCGGTACATGCCGGTGATGACGACCTTGTCCGTCCCGAAGGACGCCGCTTCTTCCGCCAGCACCTCAGGCTCTCTTTCGAGGCTCCCGAGGTCCGTGTGGAGGCTTATAACCGTAAGGCCGCTGTCACGGATAAGCCCGTGCCAGTTGAGTTTCCCGCTGTTTCCCACAGGCATCCCGGCGGCCCGGGTCAAGAGACGCACCATCATGGAAGAGGGATGGATCATAAATCTGTTCAGCTCCAGCCCGTCGTACCCCGCGGCTTTGATCCGCCTGAGCGCTTCCGCTGCCTGCGCCGTATTTTTCGTCACGGTACCCAGCATGATCTGCTGCACTGCTTTTTTCATTTCGTCCTCACTTTCAGCCGGGATCAGGCCTGCTCTTCTTTCTGAAGCGCGGCTTTCTTATCCGCGATCCGCTTCTGGACTTCCACCATCTCCTCACGGCCTAACCGGCATTTCCGCATGGCCCAGAGCGTGCAGAGCCATCCGAGGATCGCAAGACCGTACCGCAGGAACATGGTCACGGTCAGGATCGGGCCGGTGGGTGCATCGCCGGGCTGCGGAAGCGTTGCCGTATACCCGATCAGGGCGACGCAGCCGGTGGCAATGAGTTCCGAGAATGATGAAACAAGCTTGTCTATCAGGCTGTATGTGCCGGTGACGACCGCCGGTACATATTTGCCGGAGCGGTCCAGCTCGTAGTCGATCACGTCGGCCATAAACGCGGAGCCTGCCGTAGTCCCGGCCATCATGAAGCCGTTTGAAACGAGCGTCAGCAGGATATACAGGATCATCCAGACGCCAAAGCCGGCGATCCGCCCCGTTCCGCCGGTGACCCACGCGATCACAAAGAACAGGATCATGGCCATATTCGCGAAAATACAGTACTTGGCCCAGTTGACGATCCCGGTCTTGTTTCCGTGCTTTCCGCAGTATTTCGCGCCGATGATCGCAAAGATGATCGAGGGCAGCATCCCTCCCACGGAAAGGTAGGTCGCGATGGTCATGTTGCCGATCAGGATACCGTTCAGCATCGTTGCGACGATCGTCGCGCCGCCCGCCTTCTGGGCGATCTTATCGGAAGCCGCCGCAATAATATAGGACTGGAGCGGCTTGTTTCCTTTCAGTACGCCCCACATGTCTTTGAGCTTCAGGCGCTCCCTGGTCTGTCCTGTGCCGGTGAAATTTTCAGGCTTGTCATATGCGGAAATGCCGATGCAGGCCAGGACCACGCCCACAAAGGAGACGGCTACGGTCACATAGGCCGCCGCGGTCAGATACGGCTGGTTGTAGTTATAGTTGGTTCCTGCCGGCTCGCCGAACTTCGGCAGCAGGACGGTACTCAGGATGATCGTGAAGACCATCGGCACGATGTAGTTGAATACGGTGCTCCAGACGCCTACCATCGGACGCTGCTTCGGGTCGTTCGTCATGAGGGGGCCCAGGGTCTGGGCGGTCATGTTGACCATCGTATATCCGATCAGGTGGAGGAAATAGGCGGCAAGGAACATACCGATCCCGAAGCCCCTGCTGGACGTCCAGGAGAACAGCATGAGAAGGCCTGCGGACTGGATCAGCCATCCCAGGAGCATGAGCGGCCTGACCTTTCCCCACCTTGTGTTGAAGCGGTCGTACACAAACGCGAGCAGCGGGTCTGTGACGGCGTCAAAGAGTCTTGTGCAGAGCAGCAGGGTACCGATGATCAGCGTGGAGATGCCGTAGCCGATGTTCGCGGCATATGTAGCCTGCCCGATGAAGATGTAGATCGCCATGCCGTTCAGGGCGTTCAGGGAGACCAGAATGATCTGCCAGAGCTTGGCTTTACGATACCGGACTGCAGTGCCGGTATCCGCGGCGTTGAAATCGTTCGTCATGATTATCTCCTTTCTGTCCCCGTCAGGGCTCCATCTCTTCCACTGTCCTGCGGATGCCGTCATATTCCGAGAATCCGCGGGACTTCGGCAGGCCGTTTTCGTCCGGCGTCCGGTCCAGATGGATCTGGAAACGGGCGTCCGCCTGCAGGGCCAGCGTAAGCCGCATCCTTCCTTCGTGTTCTCCGGTCACGGTAACGTCCGCGTCGATGAACGTTTCCCCGGGCTGGAACATATTCGCGGGTGTCTTCACCCGGATATACCCGTTGTAATACGTCTTTCCGTCTTCGCTGTAATTCTCGTATCTGGTCTCCGGCCGGCCGTCCGGAAGCACGTTGTTTTCCGCATAGCCTTCCGCGCCGAGGATCTTCATGGGGATCACGGGAAGCTCCGCCTTCAGGGCTTCCTCCACAGGAAGCGCATAGGGGATCTCTTCCCGGTCCGGCGTGCGGGTAAAGGGCACCGGCGCGGTCGGCGCCGCATCCAGCAGCCTGACCCTGCGAAGCCGGGCGCTCACCGGGCCGGCCGTGAGGCGGGTCCGTTCGTTCCAGAGAGCGCGTGTGCTGTCCGGATGCCAGCTCATCGGCGAATAATAGACCCATTTGTTTTCCGGGTCGGAGAGGTCCACGCCCTGATATGCACGGCCGAGGCTCATGGACTTCTCTACGTCGATCAGCGCCGGCCCGATGTTGCCGTTCCGGCCGTACCGGGCGCCGGCGATCGCGTACTGATAGAGTACATTCATGTAGCGTCCTCTTGTGAACATGTCCCCGCTCATCGGGATCACGCCCAGGATGCCGAAATCCGTTTTCGGCGAAAAGCGGGGGCTCATGCAGACTGCCAGGCGTTCGTCCGGAGACAGGATCGCGGTTTCCTCGTACCCCAGCGTATCCGTGATGCAGGCGGTCTCCTCACTGTCCAGCATCTGTATAACGCTTTCGCTGATGCTCCGGCCGCCGCCGGCAAGCGACATGCCCCGTCCGCCCCGGATAAACTGCTTGACTTCTCCGCCGCGCTGCGTCTTCAGCCGGTAACAGCCTTCCCGGCCTTCCACAGGCTCGACCGCACCGGTACTGCTCACGATGCACGCGTCCTCAATATAATAAGTGCCGTCTTTGACCACGAACTTCCCAAGGAAATTGAAAGCCCCGCTGCCCGTGAGGCTCGTGAAACAGACGTGCTCCATGTCCGGCGCGACGATCGGCTCCGACCACCGCATGAACACTCCGGGAATTTTGCCCACTACTTCCGGGAAGACCACGTCCCGGAGCACTGCGGATTCACAGTGGTCAAGGTCCGGGGTGCATTCCAGTACATAGTCGCCGAGCCATACGCGCCTGTTGTCCGTGAAGCACATCCAGCGGATACCATTGGCGCCGGGTTTCTTCGGAATGCAGCCTTCAAAAACCTCGGAGAGACCGGTGCCGTCATCGTCGATGGTAAACACCCGGTACCAGTCTTTCCCTTTTTCAGCCATCCCGACAGAGACAAGCACTCTTCCGGAATACGTGTAGGTGCCGCTGACGTCGGGCCCCAAGCCTTCGGGAAGCGGGATGGTGGTTACCTCAACGGGACCAAACCCGGTTTTTTCGATAATCATGTTTTTTCCTCCTCAAGATACTCCTGACCATATTTGTTTCTGATATCAGTGTAGCAGTATTGTCCGGCATTGTATTTCAATTTTCAAAGTGATATAATAAAAATCTAAGGTCATTCGTATAAAAAGGAGGATATGACCATGGACGATCCGCTGCTTCTTTATGAGCTGGAATGTTTATCCGGACTGACGTCCGTTCCTATATCCCTGTACCGGGGCGACATCTCTGCCGAGACCTTCGCGCCATACAAGGTGCGGTTCGATATGGTTATTCCGTGGCTCGACCCGGGGGATAAGGACCGGCGGCTCCAGACTGTCATCACAGACGAGCTGCTGCTTTTAGGCCTGGTGCCGGATGAAGCTTCTGACCGGAGCATCGTCATCGGCCCGGTGAGGACCGGAAAGGTCGATGAGGAGCGCGCAAAGCGGATCATCGCGTCCGGCCGCCCGGCGCTTCAGGATGCGGATCTTCAGGAGATCATGCTGTACTTAAACGCCTGCCCGGACTGGTCGGCAGAACGGTTTTCCGTGCTGATAAAGCTGGTGTACAGTATGGTAAACGGGAAGCCTGCCGGGGCGGAGGAGAACCCGACCGTCCGCGAGGTGCACCGGATTATCCACAGCGGCGGAGACCTTTCGGAGTACGAGGATCCATCGGCGGACTATGAAAAAAAGATCCTGTTTTATGTGCAGCACGGGATGACCGCATCCATCAGGCAGCTCGGGAACTACATGGGGGACGTTCCGGAGCTCGCCGATACGCCGCTCAGGATGTATAAAAACGCTGTGATCATCCTGAATTCCCTGTGTCAGCGCGCAGCCATCGCGGGCGGGCTGGAACCGGAGATCAGTCACAGGATCGGGCTCGGATATATCAGGAAAATAGAAGCGGCGTCCTCGGTCGCGGAGCTCGCGGAGATCAACCGGAACATGCAGATGGCCGCGGAGTACAGCGAGCGTGTCGCGCAGATCATCTGCCCGGAGTCCTCGGACCCGAACATACAGAAAGCGATCCGCTGCATCCGCCGCAATTTCCAGAAGAAACTGACGGTGCAGGAGATCGCTTCCCATGTGCATTTATCAAAAGAATATCTGTCTTCGCGCTTTCACGCGGAAACAGGCATGACGCTGCCTAAGTACGTCGCGACCCAGAAGGTCGTGGCCGCAGAGGAGCTTCTGGCCTTCACGGACATGTCCATTGCGGATATTGCGGCGTTCCTATCATTCTCTTCCCAAAGCTACTTTCAGTCAGTCTTCAGGAAGATCCGCGGGATCACGCCGCTTCAGTACCGGCAGCTGCACCACTGAATAACGGACGGGTATCTTCGTCGCAACGGTCGCTCCGTGAGCAGAAAAATCCTCACTGCGCGATCCGTTGCCTCCT
Source organism: Lachnospiraceae bacterium (assembly GCA_017441825.1). Taxonomy (GTDB): domain Bacteria; phylum Bacillota; class Clostridia; order Lachnospirales; family Lachnospiraceae; genus UBA1267. Next base: position 16,673 of record JAFRVD010000031.1, on the reverse strand, counting down.
CGATACCCTGTGTATCGCAGTAAACAGGCGGCCGTTGGCCGGCCATATGGATCCACGCAGGGGGCTCGGCGGTCTCGGCAGTTAATGAGGCAAGCGCAAAGCGCGCAGGCGAATTTAGTGCCGTTAGGGAACCGCCGCTGTGCGAAAGCTGTACCCCGGAGTGGACCATGTGGCCGGCCAACGGCCGACGTCACTTATGTTCAGTGCAGCGCCGCCGCCTTTATGAGCTCCGGATCGATGGGCGTGTTGTCCTTGTTCACGAAGGTGAAGTCCATGTCCCTGTAGGACCAGGCGGCACGGCCGATGCCCCGCTTCAGGCAGTACTGCGCCATGTCATAGGTCCAGTTCGCACGGCTTTCGATGTCCGTGAGCTCGATCACGCCGTACTCACCGCAGTAGAGCGGCACGTCGTGCTCCGCAAGGAACTCGTCCACCGCCACAAGGAACTTTTCGATGTAGCGTGCGTCCATCACGTAGGAGCTGTGAAGGATCTCGCTGTCAAAGCGCGGCTGCGAGGTCGCCGTCGCGTCCGCATAGTCGCGGTACGGCTTCATCGGCGAAGGATAGAAGAACGCCGGGCCGTCGTAGTTCTTCATGTCCTCTACCCAGTACGCTTTGTAATGGGTGAGCTGCATGGGAGAATACATGTGGAAGTTGTAGACGATCTTGTCGTCCTGGAAATCCGGAAGGTCCTTTAAGCGCCACGGGCTGTTGTAGTCCAGGCCGCCGATGACGATCCAGTGCTCGTCATCGATCTCACGGATGGCCTTCAGCACGCGGAGCGCCAGCGCGTTCCAGCGGGCCGGCGTCTTTTCCACGATCTCATTGAGGAGCTCGAACATGATGTTCCCGCCCTCGCCGCGGAATCGCTTCACGATGGTGCACCAGACGTCCACGTAACGGTCCTGCTTCTCAGGATCGTCAAAGAGGTTGTTCGCTTCGAGGTCGTCAAAAATGTAGCCCGGTGCCTGATGCATATCGAAGATCAGGTTCAGCCCGTACTTCTTGCACCATTCAAGGCACTTGTCCATGTATCCGAACGCCAGATCATTGTACGCGCCTTTCTCTTCGTCCCACTCCATCAGCGAATAGTCAAACGGAAGACGGACGTGGTCCATGCCCCAGGACGCGATCTGCTCGATATCCTTTTCTGTCACAAAGGTCTCAAAATGATGCTCCGGGTTCTTCGCGAGGTTCGGCTTGTACTGGGAGATCCAACCGCCCAGGTTGATGCCTGCCATGTAACCAGTCAGTTTCTTCATTGATTTCTCCTTTCATGTTGACAAGTGAATCTTACGGGTGCATCGTTGCACCATTTTGCTTTCCGGACGGGTACCTTCTTCGCAACGGTCCGCTGCCTCCCCGGTATCCCTGACTATCAAGAGCCGTCAGAAGTGAATGCTCCCTCCGTGGCTCCCTGAGGAATGACCGGCGCCGGAGGATGAAATGCTCCCGCCGCTGCTTCCGCCCCCGGAATGACCGGATGTGGGCGGATTCGTCTGCTTGGGCTGAACGACTGTAGTCGTGTGAGTGAACTGGTCCTCACGCCTTCCGGTATAAACCCGCTGGTCCCTCATGTAGTAACGCACCGGAGTGGTCGTCTTCGCGTTGTGCGTGCCCAGTGCGATGCCGGACGCCGCGCCGCCGCCGGCAATGCCTACGGTGATCCAGCCCCAGATCCGCTCAAAAAAGCCGGGCTTCGCGCATTCCGCCGCACCCTGGATGGCTTTGCCTGCCGCCGTTCCGTAGTTTCCATTGACCATATCATTCAGGATGTAGCTGTTGATTTCGTCAATTTCACTGTCAGAAAGCCGCCACTTCTCCCGGTCATTGTACTCCATCAGACGTGCGTTGCGGTTCTTGATGTCGATATAAAACACGATCACCTGGTGGTCTTTCCCGTAGCCGTTCCCGGCATCCCGCCATGCATGCGCGATCGCTTCCGCGGCCTCGATCTCATCGTCGTACTCGGGCTCATTCGTGGTCACGACCAGGAAGTCGCTCTTCGCCTTGTCCCGCACGGACGTGATGTATTCATTCAGCTCATCGATCTTTGCCTGGCTGAAAAGATGTGCTTCATCGTAAACATAATTCGTGCTGCCCTCGGTAAACGTCCCGGTAAAGCCGGAAAGCATGAAGACCGCAAAAACCGTCAGTAAAAAGAACGCTGCTTTTCTTCTCATCACAGGATCCTCCCGAAAAGGAATGCCAGGCCGAAGCAGATCAGGAAAGCAATGGCGAACCGCAGGAACAGTTTGAATTTACTGGTCGGAAGCTCTCCGTCGATCTCTCCGCTCTGACCGTTCATGTACAGCGGATAATTTTTACCCATGTATTCGTAGTTCAGCGTCCAGACAGGCAGGAGCGCATAGTCCGCCTGCTCCTGTAAGAACCGGACGTTCGCGTTCAGAAGGCTTACGGACTCGTAGCCGTCAATGTCCGCGACCGCCGCGTTAATTAGGTCCTGCCGGACGGCTTCCCGTGCCCTCTCCTGCATCTCGGATGCCGGGAAATGATATTTCTCCGCCTGGAAGCCCGCAAGGTACGGGAAGGAGAAATCCGTGAGCTTGTCGTAATCGAAGGGCTCGAGCACCGCCATGGTCTCTTCCGGGATCTTCGTGGATGCCTCGTAAGGAAGTCCGCGGTACTGGGCACTGCTGGTCCGCTGCACGTTGAAATGGTCCGTCATGATGACGCGCTCCTTCTGGCCTTCCATGATCCGTGTGCGCGTGCCTTCCGCAAAGATGTCCGCTTCACACGAATAGCTGTACAGCCAGTACGGCACGTACACGCCGGTCACCTTATCCATGACCGCAGCAGACTTGAAGGAGCTGGGCGTAAGCTTCCCGGTCCCCTTCCAGTTCTTGAAATTCTCCTGCGCCTGCGCCTTGTCAAAGCGGAACGGCAGGATCTTCCCGGGCTTGAATTCCCCGGTCAGACGGCTTTCAATAAGAGTGGGCGCCCCGCAGAACGCACACTGAGTGGCCGAGGTGTGGTCCGTAGTCACAAGCGCCGCACCGCAGCTGGGGCACTGGAACTCGCGGACGTTCGTCCCGGCATTGTCCCGGCTTTCGTCCTCCGCCCTGCCGGCCGCAAGGACTTCCGCTTCGTTATTCTGCTCCGCGATCTCGCTGACAGGAACGGTCCTGTCACAGTGCGGACATTTCAGGTCCTCCGTGCCGCCCGCATAGATCAGCGAGGCGCCGCACCCCGGACATTTATAGGTCTTGATCATACCCTGCTCCCTTCTGACATTTCCGATACGTTTTCCATACAGGGACCTGCTTATGTATTTTCCTGTTCTGTCAGTCCCTTTCCGTACCGGTCTCCTTTACGTCAGTCTTTCGGCATGACGATTTTCGGCATAGGCTTCTGTTTATCCTGATCGCGTCTGTTGTTCCTGTTCTCGATCTTGTGGCTGACGCGTTCCAGTTCTTCAGGCATTTTCTGCTTAACGATCCTGAGCGTATAGTAGAATACCGCCGCGGCAAAGACGATGGACATGGCGGTGCAGATGATGGCGTTCAGGCCGATGTTGGCCAGTACGATCGGCAGAAGCGCAAGGAAAACATATGCCGCAATAAAGCCGATGTATTTTTTCTCAAGCTTCTCACGCAGTACGCCGTACGCGATCACGCTTGCGCACAGGAAGAAGACGAATCTTGCGATGACAAAGAACATTTCAAAGATATAGACCCATAAGGTCTGGTCAATGCACGCTGAAAGCCAGGTGATCGCGTCCGCCTGAGCCGCACCGTTCTGTACGAGGCTCGTAACCAGCGCGTCAAAGCCCGCCGAATTTACCGCCAGGAACAGAGAGAAAAAGTAGAAAATACCGCCGCCGGAACTGCTTAACGGAGCCGGTATCAGAGAGTTCGGAATACCGATGAACAGAGAGACGCCGTACATCGCAAGCGCAAAGGCCGCCGGCGTACCCAGATCGTAATACATATTCCTTTTCGTGTTCTGGCTCACAACGTATTTCATGCCAAGGTATACCGCCAGAAAGTCACAGACGGTCCCGATGACAAGAGACAGGATCACGAAAAGCATCGCGCTGGACGAGAATTTCTCACTGATCCCCGGAATACGGCTCAGCCCGAAGAATACAAGGTAATATACGACCAGGCTGAACAGCATGTACGCACCTGCCCCGGCCAGGATGGAGGATCCCCAGTTGACGCAGTGCCTTCTGATCATGATAAAGCCGGCGATGACGGCGGCGATCATAAGCACCATCGCAAGTCCCTGAATGATCAGCGTGAAGGCCGGAACCGTAACGTCGCTGAATTCTGTAGTGATGAGCTCACTCGCTTCCGTAATGGACTCTTCTGTCCTTAAAATCAAATTCTGAAGCATCATTCTGTTTCCTTTTTCTGTTTCAAAGGTTTTACTATAGGGTTTCACGGTAAAACAGGCAGATTTTCACCTATTTATACCTTTGTCAAGTTTAACAAACCTCTATAATGATTGTCAAGCTTGACATTTCCCTGCCCCGGTGCTACAGTGAACGTGGCGTTAAGTCAATTTTAACATGGCGGAGGTAACACGATGAACAAGGGCACAGTAAAGTGGTTCAACAATCAGAAGGGCTATGGCTTTATCTGTGATGAAAGCGGAAACGACGTATTCGTTCACTATTCCGGGCTGAACATGGAAGGCTTCAAGAGCCTTGACGAAGGCCAGGCTGTAGAGTTCGATATCATCGAAGGCGCTAAGGGACCGCAGGCTGTTAACGTAACCAAGCTTTCGTAATAACTTCGAAGTAGTACATTGTTCCGCGTTCTGCGGTGATCGTATATAGCAAGGGGTTATTTACAAAAGGACCGGGCAGAAGATGATTCTTCTGCCCGGTTCTTTCTGTCTCAATTATATCCATTCGAAGCGCAAGGGCATCAGGAAGCTCAGAGCATCTCCTGAAGCTCCGCCACCGTGAAATTGTACGCTTTTCCGCAGAAGTTGCACTTGACCTCGATGTCCTTGCCTTCATCGACGATCTCCCGAAGCTCCTCTTTTGAAAGCGCGCGGAGCATGTCCGCGGTGTGCTCCCGGGAGCAGGTGCACCGGAAACCGACGGGGATCTTGTCCGTAAAGACAGGGTCCATTCCCTCAAGCAGGCGGTTCATGATATCCTCCGGCATGAGGCCTTCGTCAAGCATCGTGGTCACGGAGGGGATCTTTGACAGGCGCTCTTCAAGAGCGGCCGCGGTTTCATCGCTGAAGCCGGGCATCACCTGGATGATGAAGCCGCCGGCCTTCCGCACGGTGTTTTCGCGGTTCATGAGGACGCCCAGCGCGACTGACGAAGGCGTCTGCTCGGAATTCGCGAAGTAATAGGTCAGGTCCTCCGCGATCTCGCTGGTCTCCAGGATGGTCTGGCCGACGTAGGGCTCCTTGAGGCCTTCGTCACGGATGACGCTTAAGACGCCCAGGTCCAGCGCGTCCGCCACGTTCAGCTTCCCTTCAGGAGTGGCGGGCAGGAACACGTCCGGGTTTTTCACGTAGCCGCGCACATTGCCTTTCGAATCCGCGGTCACTGTCAGTCCTTTGATGGGGCCTTCGCAGTCGATCTTGATGGTCAGGACGTCATCGTCGTTCTTCATCATGGGGCCCATCATCGTGCCCGCGGTAAGGAGCCTCCCGAGGGCCGCCGTGGCGATGGGGCTCAAATTATGCGCTTCCCGCGCGAACTCCGCGGTCTCCGTCGTGATCGCCGCAAAAAAACGAAGCTCGCCGTTCACTGCAGTGCCGCGTACCATATAATCACTCATTTCCGTTCCTCCCGTCCTTCGGTCTTTCCCTGTTCCTGTAAAATGACCTGTATCCGTTCTGTTTTATGATCCGGAGCCTCGTCCGAATACGCTTTCACGCATGTGATAAAGCGCATGCCCGCTTCCTCAGCCATGCTTCGGAGCTCCTCTTCGATCCAGGCGCGCTGGATGTGGAGCTCTTCAAAGCGGTCGTACCGGCCGTCCTCCTGTTCTTCAAAAAAGGTCATGCGGTATTCGTTGATCCCTGACTCCTCGTCAAATGTGTTCTCCCAGATGTAAGCTGCGTCGTCCTCCGCGGAGCCCATGGTCCTTGTCCCGAGGACGTCCCTGTAGAAGTACAGGGTCTTCAGGTCGAAGATGAAGACGCCGTCCGGATCCAGATAGTTGTTTACGAGCTTCAGCGTATTGACAAAATCCGCGCGGTCCGTCAGATAATTCATTGTGTCGCATACGGAAACGACTGCCCGCATCGTGCCGTAGAGTTCGAATTCGCGCATGTCCTGGCAAAGATAGAGGATGGGCAGCCCGCTTTCACGGCGCTTTTCCTCGGCAACGTTCAGCATGTCCGTGGAGACGTCGATCCCTGTCATGTCATAGCCGGCTTCGGCCAGTCTTTCGCAGACTGTCCCGGTACCGCAGCCAAGCTCCAGGACGAGCCCGTCCCGGATGCCGAAGCGCTCAAGCTGCCGGATAAGGCAGGCGCACCATTCATCGTACGGGATCTCTTCCATCATCCTGTCATACAGATCCGCAAATTTCCCGTATTCTTCCATGCGTCCCTCCTTCCCATGCGCGGCATATGGCCTATGGTCATTCTACCACGGCTGTCAAGAGTCCGGCCTTCCCGCGCTTTCTCCTTGATGAAGGGGCACGAAACGGCCGGGTGAGGTATGGCAGAAAGACCCAATCTTTGGTTGATTCTTCCTGAAAGTTCAACTATAATGATAGCGTTTAAGACTGGTCTCACGGAAAGGAATCGATGAAAAAGAACGGCATCACCTCTCATATCAGAATGAGTCTTCTGCGGCGGATCATTTATCCGCTGCTGTTTCTGGTGCTCGTCCTGGTCATCCTCCTCCGCCAGCCCATGCTTGAGTATTTCGTGATCGGGGACGCGGACACCTTCGCCCCGCTTTCCGGCCCGGCAGAGACCCTGACCTACGTCCGGACGAACGCGAAGGACCTGTACTACACCGGCGATGACTACTACGTCAACGGATCGCTGACCGGCCATTACTATTACCAGCTGTCCGACGGCTACTGCAGGATCTACATCCTGAAGCCTTCCGCCGGGCGTCCCGCGGAGCCGCACATCGAAGCCATGAGCGTTTCCGGGAAGCTCGTCAAAAACCCTGAAGGCCGTGAAACGCTGATCAAGGACCTTGCGGAAGCGCTGGACTGGACCTATGAAGGACTGGCGTCCGTAACTGACCCGTACTTTGTAAACCAGGTCGTCTATTTCCCGCTGCAGGAAAAGATCCTGTTCGGGATCGTAGTCGTTTCGCTCCTGCTTTCACTCATCGGCCTGTTTTCCACGCTGATCCCGCTGCTGTTCCCGCATACGTCCACTTCCTTCCGGAAGCTCAAGGAGTACGGCGATGCAGACAAGCTCATGAAGGACGCCGAAGAGGAGCTCCGGTTCGACTGTATCCTCCGGGAAGGCAACATTGCGCTCACTCCCAAATATCTCATCGAATTCAACGCGGACAGGACCGCGGTCATCCCGCTGGAATCCGTTCTCTGGGTCTATGAATACCAGCGCATGAAGTACGACAGGAAAACGCGCCGCGAAAAAATGTACTATACGGAACGGATCGTCACCATCAACGGGGACGCGTACTCACTGGAGGACCGGCCGAGAGCGGTGCTCGACCAGATCAACGAGGTCCTCACGGAACGATATCCGAACTTTTTCTTTGGCTACTCGGAGGAACACGAGCGCCTGGTGCGCTACCTGCTCCGGGAACGCAAAAACGAAAAAAACGCCTCCGGAAAAAAAGGACGCTGATCCTTTTTCCGGAGGCAGTTTTCTTCATTCAGGCAGCATTAAACGGACCGCCTCAGTGTATCCGTAACTATTCCTTTCCAAGCCGGGCCGTCCTTTTATTTTTCCGGGAGGAAACCGATACGCGGCTTGTTCGGGCAGACTCGAAGCACTTTCGCGGATACTGCTTCAGCGCATGAGGGCCACCGTCTTCCGCACCTTTTGTAATCTGTCCGTAAGACCTTTTCCCATTTACATATGCACGCCGGTGGACCTTTAACTCTGTGAGCATATCCTTGTAAAGCCATGTGAAGAATTCCATTTCCTCTTCTTCATGCGGAGCCTTCTGCCCCCTCGAGGAGATATCTGTGATGTAACATCCTTTTCTCATGCCGACTCTCCATTCCCAAAATGTCTTCGCCTCAAGCATCTTCTGTTTTTTCCCGTAAGCCGGGAGGGCTTTACTTGAGTACATTTCCGCAGGCTGCCTGCTGCTTGGTCTCACGGTATCATCGGCGGACGCTGAAATCAATAGCTTCCGGCGGAAAACTTCCGGATTTTTTGTCACAAGATTTTTAAACATATACATTTTGTGCACGGAACCCTTGATATCGATACAAATTGTACCGGCATTTTCATTCATGTTTTTCTCCCTTTACTTCAGGGAGGAAAAGCGGTATAATAACATCCTGAGACAGGGAAACATTATAGAAAGAAAGGAAGTGATCACGGATGCATATGGAAAAGATCAATGAGCACCAGGTCCGCTGTACGCTGACGGCGCAGGATCTCAATGCCCGCAGTCTTTCCGTTAAGGATCTGAAATACGGCAGCAGTGAGACAATGGATCTGTTCCGTGATATCGTGAGCAGAGTTCCGTCTGAATTCTCCTTTAATTCTGAGCAGTTCCCGCTGATGATCGAGGCCGTCCCGCTTCCGGAGGAGGCCCTTCTTCTTATCATCTCCGCTGTAGAGGATTCAGAGGAGCTGGACGCACATTTCGCCCAGTTTTCCGCGGCTGCGCGCGACGTGGACACGGAGGCTGCAGGCACACAGGACACCTTTTATGAGTCGGACCGCCCGGAGCACGTCCATGTAGACGTCTGCCTGGTCCGGTTCTCATCTATCGATGAGGTCATCGCATTTTCAAAGAGGATCGGTCCCTCCTTTACCGGAGACAACGACCTCTATCTTTCGGATGATCATGTATATTACCTGGCCCTCATGCGGCCGGATGAAATGAACGGGCAGGAGTACCTGGCGTTCCTGAACAGCATCATGGAATACGGAGACCTCGTGGAGGGCAGCGCGCTGCGCTACGCGTACCTCTCCGAACGCTCAGAGCCTGTGATGCGGAACCCGCTGGGGGTGCTGTCGCAGATTTGATCCTGAATAAAAAAACCGACCGGCCGAAAGGCCGGTCGGTTTTTATTCTTCACGGAGCCAGAACGGAAGGTCCACGTCCTTAGGCCACGGGTCGATCTCCTCATAGGAGAGGGAGCCGTTCGGTCCTAAGGTGAAGACGTATCCGCAGAGGTCCGTACATAAGATCTGTGCGTCGGGGTTAGAGGCAAGGAGCAGGTCCCGGTTCGCAGAGAAAGGACCGTTTACGGCCCGCTTCGCGTTCGTGACTACACAAAAGTGCGGCTTCAGGATCGAAAGCCCTTCCTCTGTGAAAAGGTTTCCGCAGCAGTGGTGCGGGACCTTGTAAAGATCGATGGGCTTCCCGACTTCACGCGCGTAGCGGTCGTTCTGCCGGGTGTATTTCGGATAGTCGAGGTCGGAATTCACGGCGTCCCCGCCAAGGTAGACCGTGGTCCCGTTAACCTCGGCAAACAATGCGGTACTGTTTATGTTCTCACCGAAGCAGACCTGGCCGTGGTACGGCGACTCCGGGTCGTCGTACATTTCCCGGATCGCGTTGGTCGTCCCGAGGACCCTGAAATCAAAGTCCCCGAATGAAGCGTGGTCCGCTTCCGGGCTGATCATGATAAGCTCGGAGACCTCACGGGCCTTCGCACACATTTCCGCACACTTCCGAAGCTCGTCCAGGTTATACGCCCGGTCCGCAGGCTTTCCGGCGCTGTCCGCAATGTTCAGCCCGCTGAAATCCTTCATGTAGACCTTCCCGACCGGGTACTTCTCAAGAAGCGCCGGGAGGCTTCCGTAATGGTCCCTGTGGAAATGAGTGATCAGGATGAACTCGAGCCTTTTTACGCCCAGTCCGTCGAGGTATGCCATGATCTGGTCCTGAGACTCTTCGATCCCGGTGTCGATCATAGCGAAAAGACCGTTCGATTCGACCAGGATCATATCAAGCCAGCATCCTCTTAAGAAATGGATCCGGTTCATGCAAATCGTCCTTTCAGCCTCTGCCGGTCTTAAATCACGTCCAGCTTCATCAGGAATTTCCTGGCTTCCGTGTCTGTCTCAACTCTTTTGATCCTGCCGCCCAGAAGCTGCAGCTTCTCCACAAAGTCTTCGTATCCGCGCAGGATGAACTGGACTTCCTCAATGAGGGAGTCGCCATCGGACGCAAGCGCGGCAATCGTCAGCGCCGCCCCTGCACGAAGGTCCGGCGCCACCAACTGCGCGCCGTGAAGCTCCTTCACGCCGTTCACTATGGCGACATTCCCTTCCACGGTGATGCTCGTGCCCATCCGGTTCAGCTCGTCCACATATTTGTAGCGGTTTTCAAAGATCGTTTCCGTTACGGTGCTGCTGCCGGAAGCGGTGGAAAGTACCACGACCATCTGCGGCTGCATATCCGTCGGGAAGCCCGGATACGGAAGTGTCTTGAGACGTGTCTTTTTGAGGTCCCCGTGCGCGGTCACGCGAACGGCATCGTCGTACTCCGTGACGCTGCAGCCGATCTCGCGAAGCTTCGAGCTGATGCACTCCAGATGCTTCGGGATCACGTTCTTCACGAGGATGTCTCCGCGGGTCGCGGCGGCTGCCGCCATAAAGGTGCCCGCTTCGATCTGGTCCGGGATCACGGTGTAGTCCGTCCCGTGCAGAGACTTCACTCCGTAGATCCTGATGACGTCAGTACCTGCGCCGCGGATGCGTGCGCCCATACTGTTCAGGAAGTTCGCGACGTCAACTACGTGCGGCTCCTTGGCCACGTTTTCGAGGACCGTCTTCCCTTCCGCGAAGACCGCTGCCATCATCACGTTGATGGTGGCGCCCACGGTCACGCCGTCAAAATAGATATTGGCGCCGTGGAGCTCTTCCGCTTCCACAAGCACCATGCTGTTCTTAATGCTCGTCTTTGCACCCAGGGCTTCAAAGCCCTTTAAGTGCTGGTCGATGGGCCGGCTGCCGATCGTACATCCGCCCGGCAGGGCCACCTCCGCGTAATGGTATTTACCTAAAAGCGCTCCGAGCATGTAATAGCCCGCGCGCATTTTTCTGATATAACTGTTGTCCACCACAAAGCTTCTGATGGACCTGCCGTTCATCTGGACCTCATGCCTCCCCAGGCGCCTGACTACGGCTCCCGTATCAGAGATGGCTTCCAGCAATGTATTTACGTCGCTCACGTCGGGCAGATTGCGGACCACAACATCCTCGTCAGCCATGATGGATGCTGCCAGGATCCCTAAAGCCGCGTTCTTGGCTCCGGCTATTGCCACTTCGCCTATCAGCGGACGTCCGCCCCGTACTGCAAACTGTTCCATGATTTTCTCCATTAACAGGTATTGGATTATTATGCCGCGGGTCCGCTGAAATCAAAAGATTAAAGAACCCGCTCTTGGCGCATTATAGCACAAGAGCGGGTCCTTGTAAACAAAAATGTTACGAACTTATTACAAAACGGTGCGGAAACGGCCAATTCCGTCCAAAATCCGCAATCTCTCTGCAATTACAGTCCCAGAACGTCCTTGATGTATATTCTGGAAACCTCGGCTGAGTGGAAGTTGCCGACCTCGGGGCGGTCCAGTTCAACGCAGAGAACACCGTCGTAGCCTTCTTCCTCGAGCGCAGCCTTCACGCCCTTGAAGTCTACCGTGCCGTGGCCAAGCGCACGGAACGAAGCCATCTTCGCGCGGCCTTCCGCCCGGGCAAGCTCATAGGTGTCAACGTCCTTCAGATGCATGAAGCCCACGCGCTTGCCCACTTTGTGGATGAGCGCCACGGGGTCCATGCCCGCCAGCGTGGTGTGCGCGGTGTCGATGCAGAACGAAACGAATTCAGGATCGGTGTGCTCCAGCATATAGTCGATGTCCGATTCATTGAACACGCAGGTGCCGTAATGCGGGTGGAAGCAAAGCGTCACGCCCACAGACTTCGCGTATTCACCAACGGCGTTCGCGATGGTGCACATTTTGTCCAGCATTTCGGGATTTGTGGGGCGCTCCGCGGGGCCATCGTCGCCAAAGCCGCCGTTCTGGCAGTTGAACCATTTTCCGCCGATGTCCGAAATAAACTTGACCTGTTTCTTCGCGCGCTCGATCTCCGCCTCCACGTCAAACGTGAAGTGGCCGTACAGGTTGCAGAGATACACGCCGCAGCGCTTTGTGATGTCCACAAGCTCCTGCGGATCCTCAAAATAGTCCGCAATAAACGCAAAATTCTCTACATAGTCGTAACCGAGGAACTTGCACTCCTTAAAGGATTCCTCCAGCTGTCTCTTTGCGCCTTCCGGCGTCCGGTCCTTGATCCAGGTCCAGGTGGTATAGCAGGGTATCATATTACCTCCTTATTCATCCAGTACGCCGTGAAGCGGGTTGTTGTTCATGATCTCCGGGCGGGTATACCGGGTCTTAAGCTCCAGGAATTTCCCGCTCTCAGACGCCTTGGAGAAGCCGGTCAGGATCTCCAGGACGTGGTGCTGCTGCCGGAAGTTCGCTCTCCACGCCCTTCCGGTCTCAATGGACTTGCACATGTCCGCAAGCCCCAGTCCGCGCGAGTTTTCGCGGTAGTCGTACATGAGAGGGATCTGGCGGAACTTTGTGTACGGGTCGAATTCGATCTTCCGGAGCGCCGGGTCCACGGTGGGTCCTGCCACAAAGTCCTCCGGGCGGTACAGAAGCACCGGGCCGCCGAACGTATTCGGATCCGGCACCGCAAGCGTGCCCTTCGTGCCGTACACTTCAAAATGCGCCTGCTGCGTGTAGTAGACGTCAAACGTCGTGAAGATGGACGCGATGGCGCCGTTCGCGAACAGGATATTGCCGGCGAGGTGTGTGTCCACGTCCACGTCGATGATCTCTCCATTATGGGGCTTGGACGTGATCAGGCGCTTGTCAAAGCTCTTCTTCGTCATGCCGGTGAGGGCCTTCGCCTCGCCTAACAGGTTCACGAGCGCGGTCACGTAGTAGGGGCCCATGTCCATCATCGGGCCGCCGCCCTTCTTGTAGTAAAACTCCGGATCCGGATGCCAGGTCTCGTGCCCTCTGCAGATCATGGACACGTTCGCGCCGATGACCTCGCCGATATATCCGTCGTCGATCAGTCTGCGGCACGTCTGGATCCCGGCGCCCATGAAGGTGTCCGGTGCGCCGCCCAGGTGCAGGCCCTTCTCTTCCGCAAGCGCGGCCAGCTCGTCGCCCTCCTCAATGGTGATCCCCAGCGGTTTTTCCGAATACACGTTTTTCCCGGAAAGAAGCGCGTTTTTAGTCACGTCATAGTGTTCGTAGGGGCGCGTCAGGTTCAGGATCACCTGGACCTCGGGGTCAGCAAATGCCTCGTACATATCCTTGTAGATCTTCGGGACCGGTACCTCCGCGCCGTTTTCGATCTCGCCCTTCACATAATTCACGGCCTTTTCCGCACGTTCCGGCCGGAAATCGCAGACACCGTAAAGTTCGACTTCCTTAAAGGTCCACGTCAGGTTTTTCAGATAAATACGGGAAATGTCTCCGCATCCGACCATTGCGATCTTGATCATGTTTCCTCCTTGATGCTATAAACTCATGCTGCCGCGTCATTATCCTTTCCAGAGGCTGTGCAGGTTGCAGTAGGCGTACACAGCCACGACCTCGTCACCCGGGCACAGCGCAAAGCAGGCCTTGGGGGCATCGCCGGGCGAAAGCGCCTTCCGCTGGTTGCCGGACGTGGTCTGCAGCGCGATCCACTCGATGTAATGCTCCGGAAGCATCGGATGCTCAACGCTTCCGACCGTGACCGTTACGATATTGTCCTTCACTTCATAAACCGGTACATGCTTCTCCACGGCGGCGTCTGTGGTGCCGGGAACGATCTCCTGCATGGGCTTGCCGCAGCACATGATTGGGCAGCCCTTCTTTTCGACGATGGCTACCATCTGCCCGCAGGTCTCACAGCGGTAAAACTTCATATCCATGGATCTTCCTCCTTTTTGTATTGATGCAAGGAGCGCTTCCTGGCTCCTTTATTGTGTTTTACGGAGCGCTTTACGTCTCCTTTTTTATGTTCCGGGGAGGACGCTTCCCGCCTCCTCTCTGCTGCTTCCACTATAGCATAAAGCGCCTGCTTCCGCTATGAAAAAAACTGTTTCGGCTTTACTTTTTCCGCACACTGCAGCCGAACGTCCCCACGCGTTCTCCCTGTGCGTAGTACTCTCCGTGGATGTAGGACACGAGCCCGGCTTCTTCGAGCTTCAGCCGTCCGTTTTCATCAAGAAGCGATTCCTCCACGTCCACCTGGGTCACGCGTGCCAGGAACAGGTCGTGGGAGCCGAGCGGGATGACCTGTTCTACCTTGCATTCCAGCGCCAATGGGCTCTCCTTGATGACGCAGGGGCTTACCGTTCCCGCCGGCTCCTTCGTGAGCCCGCAGGCCGCGAACTTGTCCTCATCCTTTCCGGACTTCACACCGCAGTAGTCCGCCGCGCGGATGAGGTCCTCTGTGACAAGGTTGATCACAAATTCGCCGGTCTCCATAAGCATCGGGTGCGAATACCGCTCTTTCCGGACGGAAATGCTCACCATGGACGGCGATGAACACACTGTCCCTGCCCAGGCGATGGTCAGTACGTTGTCTTCTCCTGCCTTGCTTTTTACTGTTACGAGTACTGCGGGCACCGGCGCGAGCATGCTGCCGGGCTTCCAGGCCTGCTTTGCCATAAAAACCTCCTTTTGTTTAATGATTGTTTTCCAAGTGTTCACAGTTTATTCATATCTATCTATTATGCTTTTTCTATAAATAGAAAATAACTTTTTCATTTTTTTTGTGAAAATTGTATAATGTTTTTCATAATTCCCCCGGGCTAACCACCCGGGGGCTCCTCTTTTTACTGAGCAGTCCGCGAGGGACATCACCGTTACGCGGGAGCAGTACCCCGGAGTGGACCATGTGACCGACAAGAATCCCAGGTTCATAAGTCTGAAAAAGCCGGGCAGCAATGCCCGGCTTTTTCAAATATACAGGAACGGTCAGTCAGCAGCCTCCGTATCCTCTTCGTTTTCAGCAGCAGCTTCGGTATCTTCGGCAGTCTCTGCATCCTCTGAAGCATCAGCTTCCTCAGCATCCTCAGAAGCCTCGTCCTCCTGCTCTTCCTCAGCAGCAGGCTCCGTAGCAGCCGGATCCTCTGTGGTAGAGACGATCTCGGAATAATCCATCAGCGCATATTCTGTCAGATAGTAGTTCTCTTCAGCTTCCTTGTTATTATTGACGGCATTCACGATCGTGACCACAATGCCCGCAACCAGTGCGCAAACCGCAGCACAAAGAACGATCCAGGCAATGATCCTGTTTCTGGCCTGTTTCTTCTTTTCCTTTTCGACCAGCTCACGCCGGTTCTTCTTCTGTTCCTTGTATTCGTCTACTTTTTTCTGACTCATATCCGCATCGACCTTTCAATCACTGTTCTGACGGTAAAAAGAACCATCTGAACGATTGTATCACACTCTTTTTGTAAAATCAAGGCTAAATCTGAGCCTTCCTCTGCCGGGGAAAGGTGGCGCCGGAGGCGTCGGATGAGGGGCAGCCCTGATCAGGCCTGCTCGTATCCGTACGGGTTGTTCTTCTGGAACCGCCAGGAATCCCTGCACATATCGACAAGAGTGAGCTCCGTCTTCCAGCCCATCTCCCGGAAAGCCTTGCCGGCATCCGCGTATGTGACCGCGATGTCGCCGGGACGGCGGCCGGTGATCTCATACGGGATCTTAAGGTCGTTCGCTTCCTCAAAAGCGTGCACCACTTCGAGAACGCTTACACCTACACCGGTGCCCAGGTTGTAGATCTCAAACCCCACGTTTTCGCGAAGCTTCCGGAGCGCGCACACATGCCCCTTTGCGAGGTCCACCACGTGGATGTAGTCGCGGATGCACGTACCGTCCGGCGTGTCGTAGTCGTTGCCGTACACGCTGAGCTTCGGACGGCGGCCGACGGCCACCTGTGTGATATACGGCATCAGGTTGTTCGGGATGCCGCGGGGATTTTCCCCGATCGTGCCGCTCTCATGCGCGCCGATTGGGTTGAAGTACCGGAGAAGCACCACGTTCCATTCGGGGTCCGCCGCCTGGATGTCCTTCAAAATCTGCTCCAGCATGGACTTGGTCCAGCCGTACGGGTTCGTACAAGAGCCCTTCTCCATGTCCTCGGTAACGGGCACCTGCTTCGGGTCTCCGTATACGGTTGCGGAGGAGGAGAAGATAATGTTCTTCACGCCGTGCTGCCGCATGACGTCTGTCAGGACAAGCGTCCCGCCGATATTGTTTTCATAGTATTCCCATGGCTTGCCCACGGATTCGCCCACTGCCTTCAGCCCTGCAAAATGGATGCACGCTTCAATGGGCTCCTTTTCCATCACGTCGTTCAGGCCCGCACGGTCGCGGATATCGACCTCATAGAACTTAACCGACTTCCCGGTAATGGCTTCCACGCGCCGCAGCGCTTCCCTGCTCGAGTTCACGAGGTTATCGATCACGACCACCTCTTCGCCTGCATTCTGAAGCTCCACTATGGTATGGCTGCCGATGTACCCGGCGCCG
>JAFRVD010000003.1 GCA_017441825.1 Lachnospiraceae bacterium | reverse complement strand
TATGGGAACACAGACTGGAAGGACCAGCTGACCGCATATAACGGTGTGGGTATCACGTATGACGGTTCCGGCAACCCCTTAAGCTACCGCGGTATGACCATGACCTGGCAGAAGGGAAGGCAGCTGGCATCAATAGTCAAGAATGGTGTAACCACCAGCTTCACCTATGATTCCAAGGACCGCAGGATCAGGAAGGCCAGCGGGTCAAGCGTGAACAATCAGACGGTTACCCGTTACTACTATAACGGAGATTCACTGACCGGCCTCATGAAAGGGAATCAGACCGTCCAGTTCGTATACGATGCAGAAGGAAGACCCTTCCTGATGCGTGTGTACACGGCAAACAACGGGACACCTTCTGACTACTATTACCTGTACAACGGCCAGGGAGACGTAACCGGTCTGATTGACAGCAGCAACAGCACTGTAGTACATTATACCTACGACAGCTGGGGAAAGACGGTCAGTATCACTGATACAAGCAATACCTCCATCAGCACCTTGAATCCATTCCGATACAGAGGATATATATACGACCCAGAGACGGAGCTGTACTATCTTCAAAGCAGGTACTATGATGCGGAGGTATGCAGGTTTATCAGTCCAGATGATGTAGTTTATCTTGGGGCTTATGGGTCTATTCTGAATTATAACCTGTTTGGATATTGTAAAAACAATCCTATAAATGAAAGTGACTCCACCGGTCATTTGTCTTGGAAAGCTATATTCAAAGCGGCATATGTTGTAACTGCTGCAGCATTGGTAGTCGCCGCCATAGTATTAAGTGGTGGGTCAGCCGCTCCTCCATTAATTGCTGCAGCAAGTGCTATTGCAGGATCTTCTGTTTCAGCAGGAGCAATAGCAACAGCGTCAATGGGAGTTGCAATAACAGGAATTGCAACAATGGGTGTTGCGTCAGCAGCTATTATATATGAGGCAAAGGAGAATAACTCAAAGCAGTCAGAAAGACATGCTGGTGACTCTTTATATGATAAAGATGGTGGGCGCACAGATTATGAATACAATGGAAATGGAAGTGGAAATGTCCATTATCATTTGCCAAAGACAAATGAAAAAAAAATGATCTGGAAACTACAAGATGGAAAAGTAACATCATATAAAGTAGCGAAGACAGTGAAAAGGATTATTACTAAGCCATACATTAGAAAGAATATTAGTAAAGCAATAAATATAGTGAGGTCTTTGGCGGGGTTAAAATGAAAGGATGATTTTTATGCTACAGAAGAGATCTTTAAAACGTTATGAGGTTCGTGTATTACGCTTTGATAAGTCAACTATTTTTAAGATAATTAAGGAAAGTCTTAAAGAAATCAGTTATATTAGATTTCAACTTCCCCGAAACACTGAAAATGCGCATATAGACTGGATATTTGATATAGAACGGTATGAATTGCTTTTGTATGCGTATAGTACCAGAGAAGACCTGAACAAAGATGCTGTTATCGAATATATAAAGAATTATCCGATGGATTCATTAGAATCGCTTCTTACAATTAAAAAAGGAAAATATTATTATTCGATTAAAGATCCATCCTTATTTATTGCACACACTGAATTAGGGGCGAAGACAAAATGTGTTAATAGAAAAGGGAAAGGCCTAAGATCTATTTCTGCAGCATGGAGAGGACATATATGCCCCATCAGGAAGCATGAACTTAGGATGATTCGATTGTCTATTCAAGGGGTAAAAGAACTGGTTTTCGAATACTTCATGGACTTTGGAAATACACTTTTTGACATACCCGTTGAAGATAAAGACTTTGGCAATAATATCTATTGCATGAGTTTGAATGATGATCTGGAGGATTTAATTGTCTATGCAGTTAATTTAAATGAAGTGTCATCAATTTGTTTTGAAAAAGTGGATGCATATTGCGAAGAACATATTTGTTTTGCATCTGATTTCAATCCTAAAGTGATAGAAACCAAACCATATTATACTAGTATGATACTGCCAGAGTCGTTTATTATTTGTTAACGTGGACTAGGGACAATTTATGACTGTGGAGGATCATTAACTGGAGCATACGCAAAAGAAATAGCTCTAACAAAAGGATATCGATACTTGTATAATGTTTGGCTAATCGATACAGAGGATACATATACAACCTGGAGACGGAGCTATACTATGTATCCAGTCGTTATTACGATCCTGAGATTTGCCGGTGGATCAATGCGGACGGCACATCGTACCTGGGGGCTAGTGGAGATTTTATCAGTTACAATCTCTTTGCCTACTGCGGAAACAACCCGGTTACAGGCTATGACCCTGATGGAACGTTGGATTGGGGAAATCTGTTTAAAGGCAGTGGTTGGCTTGCTGTCGGTATTACAGCGGTTGCTGTAGGTGTATCTGTTTTGACCTGTGGAGTTGCAGCACCCGCGATGATGGCGGTTGCTGCTGTAACAGTGGCAGCTGGTGCTGCAACCGCGGTAAATGGAGTCTCCGAACTTGGTGAAGCGGTCACAGGACATAATTTCATGCGGGATGATGTGTTCCGAGGCAATGTAAAAGCGTATAACACATATGCGCATACGACAGCTGCTGTTGCCGAAATTGGCACAATGGTTTGTGGTGGTTGGCTAAAGACTAATTCGCCACGAATTAAAGCTTACAAGAGCATGGACACATATAATGTGAAAGGAAAACATCTATCTTCGGGAAATGGAAATTGGTCAAAATTTAACACTACGTCACAAGCAGAACTACGTACGTTAGGAAAGAAAGCGATAAAAAACTCTTCAATGGGATCGCTTTATCCCAATTCAGCAGACTCATATCGATTGATATATGATTATGGCAGGGTAATTGGTACTTCTGTTGAAACAAGTGCGCGGCTAATTTTCTCCAATGCAGGAAAGATTATAACATTCTTCCCCCAGTAATCAGAGGTGAACAAGCATGTTTGAAATGGAAATCGCCTTACTCGAACCAAGTGTGCAGAAGGCTCATTACTCCTCAATGAAAATAGATGACATATATGAATATCTTTCCATTGAAGGCCATTTAACGGTTAGGCAAAACAAACATATCTTTTTTTCCGAAGATATCGCTGCCGTCGAATTATACTGGTATGTTTTAAAATGGTATAGAGCAGAAAGCATAAAACGGAAATTGCCTTTTAGGTATACCACTGTTGAGTATGTTGAACCAATTTTAACAATTTCCTATTACCATGAGAGACATTGGAAAGTTGATAGTCCTTGGATAAAGAGCCCTGCTACTCTCGTTGTTGAAGAACATGCACTTGAATCACAAGTACAAAAGCTTATTTGTTATTTAGCAGAGAATCTTGAACTGTGAATCTTATCCGCAAGCATCGCCTTTTGGAAACAAAAGGCTGTTCGTTGGGATAATCCCCAAACCCTTAAGGCTTCAGGAGTGATTCTGACTAATGTTATGGGATTACACAAAGCTTATGCAGAGGCGCAAATATAATCTGTGCTTCTGCAAAAAAAAGACAAACAAGATGAAGTGACCCCCAAGAGTTAGACCAAAATCTAATTCTTGGGGGTTTTACTATGGCAAAGCACAGTTATGAGTTCAAAAAACAGGTCGTGTGCAGTAGTAAGGTTATTAGTTGCGCTTTAAGCAGTTACTATTAATTTCATTCAGCCAGAACGGCCTCTTTCAGTCCTTCCTCTTTTCCCGATGACATTTCCATAATTCTGTGCTATGCTTAATAGCGACCAGAAAGAAGGAGGTATACTACATGTACAGCTATAAGACACACGGCACCTGCTCAAAAGAGATCCAGTTTGACGTGGAAGACGGAATCGTAACGGAGTGCCAGTTCATCGGCGGCTGCCCCGGCAACACGCAGGGTGTTGCGGCGCTGGTGAAGGGAATGTCCGTCGATGAAATCATCACCCGCTTAAAGGGCATCGACTGCGCCGGCAAGGGCACGTCCTGCCCGGACCAGCTGGCGAATGCACTTGAGGGCTACAAAGCAGCCATCTGATAAAGGAATACCATGGGAAAAACGATCGTTCTGACCGGCGGCGGCACCGCCGGTCATGTCACCCCGAACCTGGCGCTCCTTCCGGGGCTCCGGGAGCGGGGCTTTGATATCCACTATATCGGTTCGTTCAACGGCATTGAAAAAGAGCTGCTGACGAAAGCCGGCGTTCCGTATTCGGGGATCTCCACAGGGAAGCTCAGGCGGTATCTGAGCAAGGAGAACCTGAAGGACGTGGGCAACGTACTCCGCGGCATTCGTGAGGCGAAAAAGCTCATGAAGGAGATCCGGCCGGATATCGTCTTCAGCAAGGGCGGCTATGTGGCCGTTCCGGTCGTACGCGCCGCCGCGAAGTATCATATCCCGGTCATCATCCACGAATCGGACATGACGCCGGGTCTCGCGAACAAGCTCTGCTACTCCGCGGCTTCAAAGATCTGCTGCAACTTCCCGGAAACGGTGGAACTTCTTCCGAAGGAAAAGGCGGTTCTGTCCGGATCGCCCATCCGTGAAGAGCTCCTGTCCGGGTCCAGAGAGGCGGGACTCCGCTTCACCGGGCTTTCCGGAGAAAAGCCGGTGCTCCTTATGATAGGCGGAAGCTCAGGCGCACGGATCCTCAATGAACGGCTGCGGTCTTCGCTTGATACGCTGCTTGAGACGTTCGATATCGTCCATCTGTGCGGCAAGGGCAACCTGGATGAGTCGCTGAAAAAGCCCGGGTATCTTCAATACGAGTACATCAGCGAAGAGCTCAAAGACCTGTTCGCGCTTGCGGACGTGATTTTCTCCCGGGCAGGCGCGAATGCGCTCTGTGAATTCCTGGCGCTCAAGAAACCGGCGCTTCTCGTGCCGCTGTCCAAGGCGGCCAGCCGCGGGGACCAGATCCTCAACGCGAAGTCGTTCGCGGCGCAGGGCTTCTCCGAGATGATCGAGGAGGAAGACCTGACGGATGAAAAGCTCATCTCCGGGCTTTTGGCCTTGTATGAGAACCGGGAACGGTATATCGCGAAGATGTCGGAAAGCAGCCAGTCGAACGGAGTCGGGGTGATCCTGGGGCTGATCGACGAGCTGACTGAAGGGAAATAACTGCATAAAAAAGAATATGGGACACACCGGTTGATGAAACTAGTGTGTCCCTTGTTTTGTTTTCAAGTATAGCGGGTGGGGTGCCGCGGAGACAACGGATCGCGCAGTGAGGATTTTCTGCTCACGGAGCGACCGTTGCGACAAGGTACCCGTCCGCAGAGACTGTTCTTACTTGTAATCGTCCTCCCAGAGCAAGTTCCCGTTTTTGTCGTAGATCCTCAGGAAATCCTCTTCCGTAAAGTCCGGCGATGCTTCATAGATCATCACGTTGCGGTGCACGATCTTATAGCCCGTCTTTGTGGCGATCTCAAGTTCAAACGTCAGGTCGCTTTCGAGCGCCAGACCCTGCTCCACAGTGATCGTCTCCCCGTTTTGTACTTCTTTTGTGATGTCCATGGTCTTGAGCGTTTTGCCGTCGGTGAGATAAGATATCGTCGCGGATTCGATCTCCTCCGGATGGCCCGTTACCACAGCGTACTCGCCTTCATAAGTCAGTTTCCCGAGCTTCACGCCCGAAGAAAAGCGGCAGTCGTAGGCGGGCATCGGCAGGTAATCCCAGAAGACGTACATCGGGAAGTCCACGTATTCGGAATACGTCCTGTCTCCTTCATGGATCATGAGCCTGGCGTTGTCATATGAGTCAAAGAAGTCTGCCGTAAACCGGGCGCTGAAGGTCCCGCCGGACCGGTCAGTGAGGGGGATCTCCTTGCCGCCTGCGGAAACGGAAACCGTGGTATCATCAGAGAATTCCTTGAGCGCTGCGGTGAAGGAAACCTCCGCCGTCCGGTTTTCATAGTTGGGGTTCGTGACCGTCCATTCGGAATATTCCACGCGCTTCAGGGCGTCCTCCTCCTGTTCCCGCATCGAGGAAAGCTCGTACTCCATCGTACTCAGCCTGTTCTGCAGGTTGTTCAGCGTGTTCTCCATTGCGGAGATTTTGCCGCTCATGGTGCTGATGGTCAGGAACGAGATGATCACGAGCACCATGAGGACGATCTTGTAGACTGCGCCGACGGTCTGGCCGGGCTCGGGAATGTTGCTGTGGGTGTCACGTTCTTCGCCGCGCACGACCTTGTCGAGGTGTCTGTTGTAAGCATAGATGCCGATGAGGATGAGCATTGCCGCCACTCCAAGGATAATCAGTAAATAAATTGCAAGACTTGCCATGAGTCTGTCCTCCTGTTATATGTTGAATGATCTGCGGAAGTCGCTGTAGTAGCTTCTGGTCACGTCTGCCAGGGTCCCGTCTGAAAGCGTCAGAATATATTTCATGGACAGGGACGGCCGGATCTTCTTTACGTGCTTTTTCGCGACGATGACCGATTTGCTGATCCTTAAGAATTCCTGCGGATCCAGCAGGGATTCCAGCTGATACATGCGGTCCAGCGCGGTGAAGGTCTCCTCCATCGTGTGGATCTCGATCTCCTTCCCGAAAGCCTCAATGTAAACGATTTCGTCCGTGAGCAGGCGTTCGCGTTCTTTCTCGTCGTTACGGACGGACAGGAACGCAGGATACCGTGAAGCTTCAGTGACCATGAATTCCGCATCGTCGCTGATCTCGATCCCGTGCGCAGCAAGATCGTTTATTACAGAGTCGTATTTTCCCTCTGAAACGGATATACGGAGCTTCATCAAAAGTACCCTCCTTTCTTCTGCGTGCCATTATAACAGAAAGTTTTCAGAAAAAAAGCGTTTGGAAACAACATGCACCGGAAGACGGTACAAGTTGCAGTTGCGGGGTATAAAAAGGCCTGCGCGGCAGCCGTTTCAGGCGCCGGGAGCAAGGATATCATACGGAAAAACCGGACAGAGAGCTAAGCTCCCCTGTCCGGTTTTATTCAGTGTCAGCGTCTTTTGCGCCGCATTACAGCATCTTCGCGAGGGTCTCGTCCAGCTCTTCCGCGGAAGGCTCCGTGGGGACCCAGCCGCCCAGCATCGGGCCGCCTTCGTACCGCGGGATCACGTGGATGTGGAAGTGCGGCACGGTCTGTCCTGCGGCTTCGCCGTTGTTCTGGATAATGTTGAAGCCGGCCGCGCCCAGCCGTTCCTTTTGGATGGTGCCGATCTTCGCCGCCACCACCATGAGCTTCCCGAGCAGCTCCTCGTCCATTTCGGTCACGTCCTTCCGATGCTCCCGCGGGAGGATCAGCGTGTGGCCCGGGGCTGCCGGATTGATGTCCAGCATCGCGATGCAGTTTTCGTCTTCATATACTCTTCTGGACGGGATCTTCCCGTCGATGATCATGCAGAAAATACAGTTTTCCATGGTGTTCTCCTTCCGATAGCGGTCCGGCGGTTCTTCCGGGTGGTCCTGCGCCGGCCCTCCTGCGCGTTCTTGTACGCACCTCCTATTATGGTCCTTCCGGGGGCTATTCGTCAAGAGGATACTTGCGGGAGGCGTTACGTCAGCACCATCAGAAGGGCACCAGCCAGGACCACGCCGCCCAGGGCCAGTTCGAAGGCGTACGGCTTCAGCTTCATAAGGACCGTCCTCTCCTCATTGGGCTCTTCATCATATTCTTCCTCCCGGTACATCCGCGGAGGCTCCAAATAATCTTCCTCTTCCCGCGGCGCGGATTCGTGAATGATCGGGACTACAGGCTCTTCCGGGAGCTCTTCCCAGCGCTCCTTTTTCTTTTTGGCTTCTTTTCGGACAGGGGCTTCCGCCTTCTCCCTCGACCCTGCCATTTCCCCTGCCGCCTCCTTTTCCGGGAGGTCTCCTCTCTCCCGTACGTCCTTTCGCTCCCGTATATCTCCCTGCTCCCGCACGTCCCTCCTGCTCCGAAATCGGTCCAGGTCCAGCAGGACCTCTTCTTCGGAGGTCGCCCGCTCCGGCGTCTCCTTTCCTTTCTTTAAAAAGGAAAAGCGGGTCGTCTGCGGCGTCTTTTCGATTCCGAGCTCGTCATATACAGAGTTCTCCGCAACAGCCTCGGCAAGCGGCACGGGGTCCCTCACGTCCTTCTTACGGGCCTCCCTGGCCTCTCCGATCTTCAGGTAATTCTCCCGGTTTTCCAGGAAAAATTCATAAAGGGACGCAAGGGAAAGGTTCGGTTCACGTGTGCGCTGATACAGCCCATACATGAAGAGGATGTCTTCCTCGTCCTTCGGGTTCAGCTTTTTCAGGAAGTATTCCATGAGCCGCGTCATGGATTCTGCAAGCGGCTCCGTCTTGCCGGGGTCGTAGCAGAACCAGACCTCGCCGGCCCACTGCCTGAAGAAGATGGTCTCCGGGGTGAGCAGGAGCTTGTCCGGGTCCAGCAGGAATTCCGAAAGGACGGCGGCTTCCTTGGACATCGCGGAGATCAGGCTGTACAGGTAGTCCACCTGGACGTCGTCGCCCTCACTGTCCTTCAGAGACCGAAGTCCCGTAACGTCATAGCTGTAGACAAACCCGTCCTTTTCCCGCGTCACATGGACCGGAAGCAGCCCCGTCGGCCTGCTGGTGTTGATCATCTTAAACTGGTACAGTTCGTCGGACAGGCCGTCTTCCCCAGCCAGGATCCGCAGATATACATTGCTGCCATCCGAGCAGCGTTCTGTTATTCTCTCCATAAAACCACCCTCGCAGCGCGTACGAATGTCTTTGGCGTCACGATCACCTTGTAATTGATCTGCCCGCTGCTCCCGACGTCCCCGGAGAGCGCGGCCAGCTCCGGCAGGACTGTCGGTATGCGGGTATCCGAGGCGTAATTCACCCGGACCGCCGTGGCCCCTGCGCTCATCCGGAAGGTTCCCGGATGGCTGATTAGAAGAAGCCCCTCCGATGCCGTGTTAAAACGGTTTTCAAATACAGACGTCTTGATCCGTGAGACGTACGAATTCGCGAGATATCCTTCCTTTTCGTTGAGCCGTTCGATCTCGAGCCTGCCCTCTTCAGAGACCGGCTCCGCGAGCATCCTCCCCGCGCCTTCCATATAGAACAGGGCAAGCGCGCGGTAGACCAGCCGGTCGTGGAAGGAAAACGCCAGATAGAACCAGGTCATGAGGAGTAAGAGGATCAGGCTCACGAGGATCGCCGATTCAACGGTATACGCCCCGGGGAGCATTCCTTTACGCGTCGGCGCCTGTTCAGCTGCCCGCTTCCACATTTTTATCTCCATTATAATTCCTCCATACGTTCTGTTATCCGGGCGAAACAAGCCCTCCCTGCGCCATTTCAACCGCAAACGATATAACCGCGGACAGCAGCAGGAACGGAACGAACGGCAGCGTCTCCTGCCGTTTTTTCTTCCGTACAAGCAGTACGATCCCGCCGAACAGCCCGGACAGGATGAACGCAAACAGGATGACCGTAAAGCTGTCCTGAAGACCGCACCAGATCCCCAGAGAGAGAATCAGAATTGCGTCGCCCATCCCGAGCGCCCCGCGGCTGATCCGGCTGATCCCGATGAACAGGAGACCCATCAGCGCGCCGAAAACGACTTCTTTAAGCATGCTCGTCGTAAACAGGAGGTGGTAGAGCAGCGCGCAGGCTGAAAAGATCCCCGCGAACCAGACCGGAACGAGCCGCGTCCTGACATCCGTGACCGTGCACGGAATGAGCAGCAGAAACATACCGATATACCGAATCACGAGCCGCCTCGCGATCTGCAGCGCGAGCACATGGACATCCCCGCTGCCTGGGAGATCGGAATACACCGGATGCCGCGCTTTAAGCCGGAGCAGTTCCGGTTGAAGTGATATCTGTCGCCGTAGTTCGTAATGTACACGATGCTCCCGCCGATCTTCCCGCACAGCTCGCACGGATAGTACTTTCCGCCGCCCTCGTTCCGCCGGTATCCGACCATGTTGAAGGCGACCTGGGAGATACTCAATTTGATATACGAGCAGGAGATGCTCGTGTGGTAAACTGAGCCGTACTCCGTCACATAGACGTACTGCTCCTGCGCAGAAACATCCTCGTTGCTGCCTGTCCACGCCCGGTGGCGGCACTGCTGCCCCACGCGTAAGTGCGTGAGTCCCGGCGGCAGGAACGGGACGGACATCTGGTAGGTCACGCAGATGATCACGTCCTGCGCCGACTGATCAAACCGACTCCCCATAAACGAGAGTCCTCCACTGCCGCCCACTACCACCGAGTCTGGGATGCTCCCGGCCTCCTTCAGCACCTGCTCCCGCACCACCGTTTCAGACGCGGCGTAAATCGCGATGCTCGCCCCGATCTCCTCCGCGATCTCATTCTGCTTCTCATGATTATTGAGAAGCCGGTCCATAGCGTAGTAATACGCAGAAAGCTGCTTCCCCGCGTGATTCATCGCGTTCTGCAGCTTCAGCTCCACCATCATGATGGAGAAGAACGAAAGGAACGCGGAAATGACCATCAGAAACAGCGGCAGGACGATGGCGGCCTCCAACGTCATGCTTCCTTCCCGAAAGAAGGTGAAACGGGTGCTTCTTCCGGGGTCTGCCCAGGAGTTTTCAAGTATATTCAGTTGTAATTTTTCATGGCAGCGGTTCCGGCCCTTGGGT
The DNA here is from genome assembly GCA_017441825.1 of Lachnospiraceae bacterium. Classification (GTDB taxonomy): domain Bacteria; phylum Bacillota; class Clostridia; order Lachnospirales; family Lachnospiraceae; genus UBA1267. The sequence continues at coordinate 68,996 of JAFRVD010000003.1, read as the reverse complement.
GTGGCATAGTAATTTTTTACTGCACGATTTCTGAAGATCCGCAAAACAAACAGATCCTGAAGAAGCATCCTTCTCACCTCCTTTCGTCAGTATGATGCCGAAAAAAACTCTTCCCATTCATAGGCTGTCCCGAAGTCCGGCGTGTTTCTCGCAACCGAAAGGGACGTCATGAGCTCCGTTGCGGAGACTGTAGTTTTAAATTCCATCGCGTAGATCTGCGAAGACATGGTAAAGGACGGATCGGTCTCCCTCTTTGCGGTCTGGATCAGATCCATCGCCCGGTAGGCGAGGTCATGGCTGTCCGTAAGATACAGAAGGAGTCTCAGGTAGTCCTCATAAGAAAGACCATTCGGGTGCTCGCTAGGCGGAAACGCTGCGCCTAACAGGAAATCCTTGACGTTTGACAGGGAGAGCGACCAGTCACCCGCTGTTTTGACAACGGGCACGCGTCCTCCCGACAGCAGGATCCGCATATCCATGATGGATTCCGCAAAAGCCCAGGCGCCAATGAGCGCGACCTCCACTGCTGCAATGAGCGGCGCGATTCCCGTCCAGCCCACGAGAACCATCGTGATCTGTTCCACCGTCGCCCGCTTCGAGGAGTCCGTGAGCAGGTTCATCATGTTCATGCCCTGTCGCATCAGGAGCAGCCTGTCCAGGACAGACCGGAGCGCTTTATCGTCACTCTGCTTTCCGGTGATCAGATATTCGATCTGGTAGTGCAGGCCGGTCTCCGGCTCTTCTGACAGGAAGCACGGGAACAGGGACAGCAGGTATTCGTTAAACATGACGCAGTCCGTCGTACTGTTGAATAAACTGCTTTTATTCGAAAGCCGCCGCGTATCCCGTTGAGTCTGGGACGGAAGCCCGGCCGTCGCAAGCTGTTTTCCGGAGACGGTTTTGTCCCCCGGGAGCGCCAGCCACAGCCAGCCCTTCGCGCGGACCTTCTGTGCGGCGCCAATAGCGCTTTCTTCGATCTCTTCTTCAAGCCTTTCCTGGTCGAAGCCTTCTTCGCCCTCCGCTCCTGTTCCCTCCGCCGGCGTCATCGGCTTCAGCTGCTCTAAAAGATCCTCCTCGTTTCCGTTTTCCGCAGCTTCCAGAACCTCTGCCCCTTTGTCGACCATATCGAGCGCTTTGCGGATCCTTTCTACAAGCTCCTCGATCGCGTCATATTTGAAAAAATCCAGCGCGGACCGGACAAAGATCTCTCCGTTATAGTCCACCGCCGTTATGATCTCCGAAAGGCGCACGTCCGCCCTGCCGATCCGGAAGAACGAGCCGCCTGTCAGGAGCTTGCTTTTGTTCGCGTTTTCATAGTAATAATGCAGGAAGTCATTCTCTATAACTTCACACCGAACGCTTTCCGCGCCTCTTCCGCCGTCATAGAACAGGAGACCATAATCCTCAAGAAGCGTCCGGTCGAACGACGCTAACACGCTGTCCGCCGCCGCCCCGCCGGCCTGTCTCGATATGAGCCTGAGGCCGGCGTAACGGGACGATTCGGTCACGACAAGCATAAACACAAGCGATGCACTGAGGATAAGCGCAAGGAATACTGTGATGCTGCCGCGCTTCATCAATAGACGTTTTTCACGGACTTGTTGACCTGGCTGAAGATGGACGTTGCCAGCGCCAGGATCTGGTCCTTAAAAAGAATGACCAGAGCGATCAGGACCACCAGGATCAGTATGATCTCCACCGTACCGATACCTGCTTCAGACTTGAGTTTTTTATCGAGCTCTGTAAACCACTGTTTCATGGATGTCCTCTCTTTCTGCCCGGACGTTCCCGCCCGGGCGCTGTGTTACACAAAAAACAAAGAAAAAGACACGGAAGATTCCTTCCGTGTCTCTTATCTTTATAGCGTTCCGGACTTCGGGCCACACCTCCGTCCGCAACCGATATTTACATAAACTTGTATGTGCCGATGTCGTACTTGTTCAGTACGTCGTTCAGCGCAGCCATCTCCTCTGCGTTCAGCTCCCAGTCGAACGTCGCGCAGTTCTCCGCCGCTTCCTTCGCATTGGCAACGCCGCAGAGCGCCGTGCCTACGAAATCCTGCTGCGTGCTCCAGTTGATGGCGACCTGTGCCACCGGGACCTTGTGCGCGTCCGCAATTCTGTCCATGACTTCCAGGAGCTTCAGGAACTTGTTGAAGTTCTCTTCCTGGTACAGCTTCCTGTAGAAGCCGCCGCGGATATCGTGTGGATCGAACTCGGGACGGGTACGCATTGCGCCGGTCAGAAGGCCGGAGCCCAGCGAACCGTAGGTCATGGAGTCGATGCCCTTCGAGGCCGCCCACTTCATGAGCGATTCCTGCTCACGGCTGACCATGGAGAACGGCGGCTGGATCACGTCGATATCGCCCCACTCCAGCATCGCTTCGATCTGCTCCTGCGAATGGTTGGACACGCCGATATACCGGATCAGCCCTCTCTTCTTCAGCACGTTCAGCGCAGACATGGTCTCCGCCACGTCTGTCTGCGGATCCGGATAATGCAGATAGTAGAAGTCTACATAGTCCGTACCGAGCAGTGCAAGGGAGGTCGCGATCTCGCGCATGATATTCTTGAAGGAGCCGCCGCCCTGTACCCGCGTTGCGGGCTTATGAGCGTTCGGGACCAGGCTGAACTTGGTGGAGATCATGAAGCTCTCACGGTCAAAGTCACGGATCGCCTCGCCCACGATCTTCTCGGATGCGCCCCAGCCGTAGCAGGGTGCGGTATCGATCAGGTTGACGCCGCCCTGAAGAGCCGTCTGAATGGCTTCCACAGCGTTCTCACGGGCTGTGATGATGCCCTTGGTGGTCACCTTTCCGTCTTCATTCTTGACGTAGCCGAAATTTTCAAGAGAACCGATTCCCCACGTGCCTACAGCAAATGAAGAAACATCCACGTTCGCATTTTTAAAGTGTTTATAACGCATGTCTTCCTCCTTTTGTTATTCTTCTCGAGCGTTTCATATGCTGAATCCAGTATAATTCCGCCTCGGGAAGATTTCAACACTTTCTTTGAAAACGGCATCTCTCAAGTCTTCCGGCCAATTAAGAAACACGAAAAACTATTCGGTTATCAAGGTGCATCTTGTCCACCGAGGCACCTTCCGAAAAAGGTCCTAGAAGGACATGAACGCCGGTATGACCAGCGATATGATCACGACCCCGAGCATCATAAGCATCGGGAACAGCAGCCGTGTGCCTGCCAGCTCCCCGAGCCTTAAGGCCTCCGTCTTCCGCTCCTCAAGCGCCGATGACATCTCCTCCCGGAGCGTATCCGTCAGCCCCGAGATCCCCTGCCGGACGTTCTGTCCGAGCATGTTTCCGAACTTGATATACGAATGGAGCCCGCATCGCTTCCCGTAGGCCGCGTACGCCGCATCCTCCGAAGTCCCGCTCTGGATCTCGTACACTGTGATCCGCATCTCCTCATAGGCAAACTCCGGCTTCCGCCGTCCCGCCCTGAGGCTTTCCTCATAGTCCCGGACCACGCGCGTCCAGGCACCGTAAATACTCATTCCCGCGCCGATGAGCGTCCCGAGCTTTGAAAGCACATTCGGATACGACCTCCTGAGCTCCTTCTCGCGCGCTTTCATCCGCGCCTTCATCCGTTCCTCCGGAAGGAACACAAGGCACAGGGCGACCACCACAGCCAGCACAAGCACCGCGTACGGCGGCGTCCCCTCTGCCTTGAACGACACCCGCTGCTCCTCGAATTCCTCGGGGAGAACCAGCGCCTCGTCCGTAAGGGAATCCTGGTCGAGTGCCAGAAGCAGCTGCTCCAGCCGCTCCTTTTCCGTCAGGTCCGGCTCTTCCGGGATCATCACATGCACCGGCAGGTCGTATGACTTCTGTTCCTCCTCATAGATCAGGGTGATCCGGACGTTCACGTCCGCGCCGTTCTTCGGCAGCTCCTCCTGAAACACATAGCCGTAGTCGCTCAGGTATTCCGGAATACTGCTCTTATAGAGGACGCGCATGCCCCGTCCGCTTTCCTGCTGAAAGTCGAGCTTTTCAGTCACATGCTCAAAATCTGTGTTTTCGCCAAGGATCACGGGAAGCAGCTCCTCGTACTCGATGTCAAACAGGGCGTCCATGCCGGCCCCCGTAGGGACCCTTCCGGATACATGGACTGAGACGTCTCCGGTCCCCGTAAGCCCCTGAACGGACAGCGCCTCCTGCCGTTCCTCTCCAAAATACGGGCGGGACACGGACGTCACCGTTTCACTCTGTTTCTCCCTGAGCGCAAGTACGAAGCACAGCACGCTTCCGAAAAAGACGACAAGAAGCGCAAGCCCTGCGGTCTCTGCCGTTTTCAGGCGTTTTTCCGTCCTTTTCAAAAGGAGCGCCCTTTCCATCTCTGAGACCCGCTTGTTTTCCGGCACGTACTTCCGGACCCGGTCATAGAGGAACAGTCCGCCGCACAGTAAGAAGACAGGCAGGCCGCCCTTCTTTCGGCCGGAAAGCAGCGCCTTTTCATAGCCGCGTCCCACAATGATGGGTATCACTGTAAGAACTGCCGCGATTACGCTTGCTGCGATCATCCCTCCTCCTTTCTGCCGGCTTCATAGCCGTTTCCCTTCGGCACGCCCCTCCGTCACACCTTGATCGCAATGATCTTTTCCGCCCAGAAATACGCTGCAATATACAGCCCCAGGCAGAGCGTCATGACCAGCCTTCCGGTCCACGTCGTATACATGACCGTTAAAAGGCCCGGCGAAGACATCCTGATGTACAGAAGGATCCCGATGGGCATCACGTCCATGATCCTTTGCTCGTACCGCTTTGCGGCCGTCATCGTCCGGATCTGTTCCTCTACTGCAAACTGTTCCGTGAGAAGCCCCGTGACCGAGGCCACCGTCTCATGGAGCTTCCCGCCGCTCCGCTTCACGATCGAAAAGATCTCGGAGAACTCCCGGATCTGCTCGATACCGGTCCGCTGTCCGAACTCCCTGAACGCTTCCTCCGCGGACATGTTGAGACTCATGTGCTTGTCCATTCTCTTCCACTCCTGAACGATCCCGCTTTCCTCTCCCCAGACCTCCGTAAGCTCGCTTACGGATCCGCGGATCGCGTTTTCAATGGAATACCCGCTCCGTAAGTAGTCGCCCAAAAGCGACGCCCCGGTCAGGAATTCCTTCTTCAGCTGTTCGTCCCGCGCCTCTGCGCGCTTTTTCCGTTCCCTTTTCAGGTAAAACACGGCTGCCGCAGGGGACAGGAGCAGCATCGGGAGAAGTGAACTGTAAAACACATACGAGAGAAGCCCCAGCATGCTAAACAGAAGGAGCAGCGTCTTCGTGAGCTCCTTCCGGCTCATCCGGTATTCCCGGGAGTCTTCCGCCTCTTGCGAGGAGCTTTTCCGTGTTCCGAAGCCTGAAAGAGCTTCTTTGAAGCGAGCCGCGAACCTGATCTCCATCCATTCCTTCCTCTCTGAATTCGTACAGCGGGCAGATCTCCACCTTGTCCCTTTTTACGCCGGTGACCTCGTAGATCCCCATCACGCGCCTGGAGCGGTCCCGGAGACGTCCGAGATGCACCAGGATGTCAAGCCCGGAGGCGATCTGCGACCGGATGGCGGGGAGCGGCAGATCCATGCCCATGAGGACCATCGTTTCGATCCTTGAGAGCATGTCCCGCGCGCTGTTGGCGTGGCCGGTGGAGATGGAGCCGTCGTGGCCCGTATTCATCGCCTGGAGCATGTCGAGCGCTTCGGCGCTTCGGATCTCGCCCACGATGATCCTGTCCGGTCTCATGCGGAGCGCGTTCCGTATGAGGTCCCGGATGGTCACCTCATACTGCCCCTCCAGATTGGCCGGCCTGGATTCCAGCCGGACGATGTTCTTTACGTTCCGGAGCCTGAGCTCAGCGGAGTCCTCGATCGTTATGACACGCTCCGTGTCAGGAATGAACTCCGCAAGCGCGCCCAGGAACGTAGTCTTTCCGGTCCCGGTGCCGCCCGATATAAAAATGTTATACCCGCACTGCACCAGGACCTTCAGGAACTCCGCAGCCTCCTCCGTGAGGCTGCCCCATCTGATCAGCTGCTCCATGGAGACCGGTTCTTTAGGAAATCGCCGGATCGTCACCGCGGGTCCGTCCAGGGCGACCGGAGGCAGCACCACGTTCACCCTGGACCCGTCAAAGAGTCTCGCATCAACCATCGGAGAAGCCTCATTGATTCTCCGATTGACCGCTGCTGCAATTTGCTGGATCACGTCCAGCAGCTTTTCCGGCGTGGTAAAGCTGTCCGGATACGGCTCCAGTCCGCCGCCCTTTTCCACGTAGATCCGCTCCGCGCTGTTGACCATAACCTCCGTGACCGAAGGGTCGTCCATGGCGATGGAAAGAATATCCAGCCGGCGGAGGGCCGCAAAGATCGCCTCCCGGTACTTTAGCCTGGCGCGTCCGCCAAGCCGGTTCTTCTTTCCCTCTGCGAACAGCACTTCGTCGATCTTCCGGTACAGTGTCTCGTCCGAAATCTCTTCCGTGAGGTCCAGGTCATGCACCACCTGATCATAGAGATACTTTCTGAACGTATCCATCAGCCGGCACTCCGAAGTAACGACCGTACGAACTCACCCATGGCGCTCCAGAGCAGCTGTTCGAGGTACTGCTTCCCGGACGCAAAGCTCTGGTCGTGCGGCAGGCGGACCTCCTCCACGCGCCGGAAATCGGCGTTGTCCGATATCCTGGTGATCCATTCCCGGTACTCGCGCACCTTGGCTTCAGAGATCAGGTCGTCCTGCACCGGAAGATAGAGCTTCCGGCACATCGGGATGAGGGCCTCCGCCATCCGGTAGTCCGCGGAAAGGTCCAGGATGACCGTATCGTATGATCCGCTCTTCTGAAGATCCGTAACGATCCGCCTCATGAGCACCGGGTCCGTCCGATAGACGTCCTCGGGGGCGCAGACGGGCGGGACCAGGTCGAGACCGTGAAATTGCTCCGTGTATTCCGCGGCGTTCACCTTCGTGTTTCCGCTTTCGTACGCGTAGATCAGGTCTGAGAGGTCCTTCCCGAACGTCTTGTCAAAGAGCGCCGGAAAACCAGAGCAGGGCTCAAGATTCAGGTAGAGGACACGTTCCTTCTGAGACAGCAGCTGTCCGAGCGTCAGGCAGAAGCTGGTCTTCCGGCTCCGCCCCACAGGCGACGCCACGCCGATGTACTTCGCCCGGAACAGTCCCGTCCCGGAGTCTGCAGTCCCCTCATTCTGGATCCCTTCAAGGAGCTCCGTCTCGATCCCGGAGACCGCCTGGTACTTGAAGACCGTCCGTACCCCGTCGATGACCGGATACCCCTTTACGTCCGTCAGGTAGAGCAGGCGCTCCGGGTTTTCCCGGAGAACCGTCCCGTCCGCCGCATGCCTGTCGATGAGAAGCAGCGTATCCGGATGCTCTTTAAGGTATCCGAGCAGCTCCTCCATCGAAGCAAAAGCGATCAGCGTCCCGGGGATCCTTCCCCTGTCCTGAAGCTTCCTGCACAGGTTTTCCGAAAATTCCGTATCCTCCGAAAAGACCGCGATCACGTCCTGCATATCTGCCTCCTTTTCCCGACCGTCCGCCCATGGGCGAAGGTGTTTTCAGATGGTGCGCTCATTATAACTGTTTCAAAGTTAAATCGGAACGGGCAGAACGCCTGCGGTTTTGTATGTGTTCCGCTCTCGTGCAAGGCAGGGTCTTGCCTGAAAGCCTTCAAAAAAAATTTTCACTACATTTTGTCGTACATCACAGTCTTCTGTGCTATACTATGTAGGACGTGCAGGAAGCATTTAACGTTTCCTGCGCACGGATCGAATAAAAGAGGAACAATCGGTGAATAAGATCATCCTTGCGGAACTTCTGGCGGTACTGCTTCTGGCAGGCGTCATGTTCCTGCTTCTCTATAAAAAAGACCCCGCGGACGTACCGCTCACTTTGGTGAACGACGCGCTTACGGGCTCTTTCTCTACGGACGGCATGGAGCCCGCGGGCGACATGCGCTTCAAGCGTTCCTACGGCCTGAACGCCGCGGACTATGAAGAGATCCTCTACTACATTCCGGACAACACCATGAGCGTCAATGAATTTCTGGTCGTGAAGTGCGTGAACGAAGCGGACACGGACACGGTCGTCCGCGCCTGTGAAGCGCGTCTTGCCACTCAGAAAAAGGCCTTTGACGGCTATGGCACGAACCAGACGGCGCTTCTCAATCACGCCGAACTCTACTCCTCCGGCCCCTACGTCTGCCTGTTTGTCTCTGAACAGGCGTCCGAATGGCTCGCCGCCGTAAAACAGGTCTGGGGGGAGTAAGCCATGGTATTTTCAAGTGTGACCTTCCTCTTCGTGTTCTTGCCGGTTACCCTGCTTCTTTACTACATCGTCCCCAAAAGGTGCCGGAACCTCGTGCTCCTTCTCATGAGCCTCGTGTTCTACGCCTGGGGCGAGCCCGTCTATGTGATTCTGATGCTCTACAGCATCCTCCTGAACTACGGGATGGGACGGCTCATGGACAGCCTGCGGCACCGCAAGAAAGCCGTCCTGGTGTTCACTGTCATCCTGAACCTGTTCATCCTGGGCTTCTTCAAGTATTACGGCTTCGTTCTGGAGAACATTAACGCGCTCACGGGCCTTCAGCTTCCGGTCCGGAAGATCTCCCTGCCCATCGGCATCTCTTTCTACACGTTCCAGGCGCTGTCCTATATCATCGACCTCTACCGCGGGAAGTTCAGGGCACAGAAGAACCTGATCTCCTTCGCGTGCTATATTACGATGTTCCCGCAGCTCATTGCCGGGCCCATCGTCCGGTACGAGGACATCGAACGGCAGCTTTCGGTCCGTTCGTTTTCAATGGAGCGCTTCGGCTTTGGGGCCATGCGGTTCATCTTCGGCCTCGCGAAAAAGGTGCTGCTCGCGAACCTCATCGGCGCACTGTTTGACACGGTGCACGCAGCCGGCGCCGATGTCTCCGTCCTCACCGCCTGGTTAGGCGCGCTGGCGTACACGTTCCAGATCTACTTCGACTTTTCCGGCTATTCCGACATGGCCATCGGTCTCGGGCAGATGCTGGGCTTCTCCTTCATGGAGAACTTCCGCGACCCGTACGCCGCAAAGAGCGTCACGGATTTCTGGCGCCGATGGCACATCTCCCTCGGTACCTGGTTCCGCGAGTACGTCTACATTCCGTTAGGCGGCAACCGGGTCTCTGCGGCAAAGCACGTCCGGAACATCCTTGTGGTGTGGGCGCTGACCGGCCTCTGGCACGGCGCGAGCTGGAACTTCGTCATCTGGGGGTTGTACTACGGCCTGCTTCTTCTGTTCGACAAGTACGTCTGGCAGAAGCTCCGCGTCCCCGGGTTCATCACGCGGGTCCTGACGCTGCTTATGCTTGTCATCGGCTGGGTGATCTTCTCCGCGGATTCGCTTACGGGCGTCGTCACGAGCCTCACGTCCATGTTCGGCTTTGCGGCGCGCGGCCTCTATGACGGCGATGGCCTCTACTACCTCCGCACATACCTTCCGCTCCTCGTCCTGGAAGTCATCTTCTGCCTTCCGTTCGTAAGGCGAGTCCGGATGTTCTTTATGAAGAACGGCTATCTGCAGGCGTTCTTGTACCTGTTCACGCTGGCGCTCCTGTTTGTTTCCGTGAGCTTCCTCGTGACGCAGAACTATAATCCGTTCCTGTATTTCAGGTTCTGACGATTTTAAAGGAGTTTTTCTTGACGAACGAAACAGAGCGCCCCGCGGCCGAAGAGCCGGTGCAGGGCGCCGTACAGGAGAAAATTGAAGAGGTGGTGGCGATTCAGGAGACTGTTCCGCAGGTGACAGTTGTCACTGAGGCTGCTCCGCACGAACCTCCCCCGGAGGATCCCCGGCCCAGGCGGGTTCCCGCCTGGAAAAAGCCGGAGTACCGGTTCATCTTCCGGCTCACCGCGCTTGCGCTGATCCTGGCGCTTCTGGCCGTGGCTGCAGCATACCTGATCCTGCCGGACAAAGCCTATTCCGCGTCCGAAAAAAGGATGCTGACCGGCCCGCCTTCGCTCACGCTGGATTCGCTTGCGAGCGGCCGGTTCATGGACGAGATCGAGGACTACGCGGCAGACCAGTTCCCCTTGAGGGACTTCTGGATGAAGGCGAAGACGACGTTCTTCCGCGTAATGAACATGCGGGAATCCCAGGGCGTCTATCTCCTTTCGAACGGCGGGTTGGCGGAGCGCTTTGACACACCGGATGAACAGAATTTCACGGAGACCACGGATGCGGTACGCGCCTTTTCCGAGCGGTACCCGGAAACGCCCATGTACTTCCTGCTCGCGCCCACTGCGGTATCCATGCTGGAGGACCTCCTCCCGAAAGACGCCGTGACGGAGAGCCAGGACGCGTATATCGAGCGGCTTTTCGCGACGCTTCCCGAGGGGATCCGGCCCATCGACGTACGGGCAGCCTTCCGTTCCGCCGATGACCCCGCCTCCCTCTACTACCGCACCGACCATCACTGGACCACCAAAGGCGCGCTCTTCGCGTATACGACCGCGAAAGCCGTGATGGGGATCGACTCCGACGTCACCTTCTCCGGCGGCGTCGCGTCCAACAGCTTCCGCGGGTCGCTCACCGGAAAGAGCGGCTTCACGGTCGACCCTCCGGACGAGCTCACGATTTACCTCCCGGAAAATGCGCCGTCAACCTTCCTCTACACGGTGAACTACCCGGATGAGCTCCGGAAGACCGCCTCGGTCTACGATCTCGATTCGCTCGTGTCCGACGACCCCTACACGGTCTTCTTCGGGAGCAACCACCCGCTTATCGAGATCGACACCACGGCGGACACGGACCGCACGCTCCTCGTGATCAAGGACTCTTACGCGAACAGCTTCATTCCCTTCGCGCTCACGGAGTTCGCGCGGATCGTGCTCCTCGACCCCCGCTACTACTACGATGACATCGACGTCCTGATGAAAGCCGAGAGCTTCACCGACGTCCTGTTCCTCTACAATGTGAATACGCTGGCGGCGGACACCTCGCTGAAGGTGGTTCTGACGAATATCCAGTAACCGCTTGTATTGCGCATAACACAGAATCAGCCAGGTGTAAATAACACCTGGCTGATTCTATATGATATACAGACTCTATTGCCGGCCTGACCCCCGCTTACGGTGCCGGCGGATACTCGTTGCAAAGAAGCCGGTACGGCGGCTCGTCCTCGTCAATGGCCGGGAAGCGGCCGCACGGCGGGTTGAACCGGTTGTCCGTGTTGTCATCGTTGCACTGGCTGACCTCGCCAATGAGCACGGCGCCCGTGCCCTCCTCCACGGCAAAGTCGTGGTACAGCCGCTGCTGGATGTGGATGCTGTCGCCGGGCTCCAGTTTGACTAATGTGCCCGCAGGAACCACACGCGTCTCGCCGTCCAAATGGACCGTGACCGGAGACTCCTTATCGACCTCCTCATCCGGAAGCGAATTGTATACGCGGATCAGCAGGTTTCCGCCGCCGCGGTTGATGATATCCTCCGTCTTGTACCAGTGGAAATGGTTGCAGGCGTACTGACCTTCCTTGAGGTACAGCAGCTTTTCCGCGTAGACCTTCGGGTACTTGTCCGGCATCTGCCGGTTCCCGTTCCGGATCGTGATCAGGGAGAAGCCGATCTTATCGAAATCACCCATCCCATAGTCCGTAATGTCCCAGCCGAGCATACAGTCGCGGACCTCGTCCCACTCATGCCCTTTGGTCTTCCACTCCTCCGGCGTAAAAGAAAGGAACTTCGGAAGATAGCACTTCTGCTCCTTGCACATATCCTCCAGCTCGTGCAATGCCTTATTGATCTCGGATCTCTTCATTCTCTTCTCCTTCCGGGCACCCCGGGGCATCACTCCCCGGCGGCTCCTTGTTCAATTCTGCTGATTCCAGTATAGCGGACTCTCCCCGGAAACACAATGACGTTTCTCAGGAGAATTCGTTATTGCGAATCTTCCATGAGATAATTCCCGTATTTCTTCATAAAAATGTTCTTCAGCCACTCCATGAGCTCTTCCTTCGGTATCCCCTCGTAAGAAGACTTCGGAATGAACCCGCCGGCAAACATCTTATGCCCGCCGCCGCTGCCGATCCCCTGAAGCGCGTTGTGCGTATATTCTCCTGCATCCACGTACGGCAGGATCGTCCGCACGCTCAGCTTGATACTGCTCTCCCTTAAGGAAAACACGACTGCGATCCCGAGCTCGTCGAGTCCCAGCATGAAATCCGCAAGCGCCCCGATCAGCCCGTCCGGACATTCAAACGGCACCATCGTAAGGCCGACGTCCGCAAACACCTCCATGTGTTCGATGGCGCTGCCGAAGGCCTTGAGGTCATCGATCTCCAGCTTGCTCATCTCAAGGTAGTTCAGCTTCTCCTGGTCCGCCGCTGCGTGCAGCGTCCGGAACGCGACGATGTCCCTGTCCTGCACCTCACGCGTAAAATTCTTCGTATCCATCTGAAGCCCGTAAAGAAGGCTCGTCGCGATATCCGTCGGAAGCGGCAGGCCCATCTCCCGGATCGCCTCTGTCAGAAGCGTCGCGCAGGCGCCGGTCTGCTCGATCTGCTCATATACATAGTCCGGCTTTTCCTGATAGGTCGGGTGATGGTCGATGCACGCAAAAATCCGTCCGCCGGACGCAGTTACGTTGGTCCCCAGGCCCTGGCAGTCCACAAAGATCAGGAGATCGTCCGGAGGGAATACGCCTCCGTCAGGAGACGGCTTTGCGGGTATCTTATGGATCGACACGAGCTTTTCCGTCCCGGACCGGTCGATCAGCCCGCCGTAATTGATCTCTGCCGTAAGCCCGGCGCTCTGGAGGATATACTGAAGCGCGAACGCGCTCGAAAGCGCGTCCGCGTCAGGAAAGTCATGGGTCACGATCCGGATCTCTCCGGGATCTTCAGCTTTTAATGCGTCGATCAGGCGCTTGATCATAATCGTCTCCTGTCATGACTTTACTAATTACGTTCAGTTCTCAAAGTAGTCCGCAGGCTGGTAGGTGAAGACAGTGTCTCCAATCGTGAGCGTCAGTACGTCATCCTCAAGCGTCACAGTACCGTCCTGTGTAGTCCAGGAAATGGTTGCGTTATTTTCATCCTGAACGGAAAGGAAGCCGGTCGACTCTGATCCCACATTCATGAAATAAGACCATTTCGTGTAATCCACAGTCAGTGTGAAATCCTGGAAGAACGTCGCTTCCTTGCCGTCCTCATCCACGATCGTAAGCTTCCCGTAGGGGAATTCGATACCGGTTGCGATCCACTTGCCGAGGAACGGACGGATCTCAAACTCGTACCTGTCCTTGAAAAGCTCGTCAACGTCTGCTTCCTCCATTTCGGAAAGCGCGTCAAACAGTTCGTCGGACATCGGGGTGATGTTCTTTTCAAGCTTCTCGTTAACGGTCGTATAAACGCCGGTCTCTTCATCCCAGAGCTGCTCCCACTCATATGCGTCGCGTGCAGATTCATACGAGCTTGAAAGCTGGAACTGCCAGGTCCGCTCACTGTCACTGAGGTACAGATTACCGGTCACATGGTACTCCAGGAAGAACTCCGCCTCTTCTTCGTCATCGTCGAACTTAAGAATATACTTTTCGCCGTCGTCTTCCCAGGTGCCGGTGAAAAGGTCGCTGAGCGCGAAAAGCTCAAATACATTGTCCTCCTGGACGCTCAGGATCATGTTGGTCTCAAAATCGCCCAGCATGAATTTCTCATAAAGCTTCATGTCGTCCCGGCCCGGAAGCGGATCCGGATCGCTGTAAAACCAGAACCCTTCAGGCTCCGTAAAGGCATCGGGGTCGAACGAGGTAATGCCCCAGGAATTCCAGTTCCCGATGAAGACCTGTTCGTCTTCCTCACCCTTTTCAACGTCTTCCTCCGCGTACACGGTGACGCCCAGAGAAAGGATCATCACGAGTGCCAGAAAAAGAGCCGCAAGCTTCTTTGTAAGTTTCATAATTACTCCTCCTGTATCACTATTGCTGGGTCCGGGATATTTTCCGGACAGGCCGCGGACTTCCGTATGGTCCCGGCCGGCTTTTACTATAGCACACAAGTGCCGGCCTTGTCCATGATAAACGGAAAGACCGGCACCTGCCGTAAAATTTTGTATCAAATTTGTATGATTCGGGCTGATTTATTCCTGTCGGTTGTAATTGATCAGGCAGCCCTTTTCGATGATCTCTTTTTCCTCCGCAGTCATCTCATCGAGCTTCAGCGTGAACGGTACGAGCTTACTCTCTTCTGTGTCGATCACATACGCCGTAACCTCCGGGAGACCGTCATGCACTGCCTTCTTAACGTCTGGCACAAAGATGTAGTCCAGGTTCTTGAACGGAAGCGTTTCGCCTTCATAACGGAAGGGGATCATGCCCCAGTTGATCAGGTTCGAGCGGTAGCGTTTGGTGGCGTACTCGCGGGCGATGTTCGCAATGCCGCCCAGGACACGCTGGCAGGAGGCCGCCTGTTCGCGGGCGGAGCCATCGCCGGGCTTGATCGCGTAAATGGTGCTCCCGATCAGGAAGTTGTCGTGGTTCACATGCGGGTACGCCGCGCGGACGACCGCAACAGCCTTTCCGAACTCCTTGTCGGACACGCCGGGGCACGGCAGGGACGGATCACCCTTGTCGCCCAGCGCATGGTTCGCGCGGAGCTCCTCCAGGGTCCGCACTTCCTTCGCGCGGCCCACGTACGCGGGGTCCTTCCTCGAAAGTGTGTATTCCGCGAGTCCGAGCGGGTTCGAACGGTAGGACGAAGTTTCTCCGGAGGGGATCAGCTCATCCGTGGTGGTGACGGGGTCGTGGATCTCGGAGACCACGCGCATGATAAGGTTCTCGGAAAGCGGGGACATGGCCGGCCAGTCCACAATGTTCGGGCCGCGGCGGATCTCCGTCTCCGGCTTCGGGCTGCCCCAGCCGTCATAGACGCGCTTTTCGTAAATGGTTTTGTCGAAGAAATACTTCGGGTTTTTATACGTAATATCGAGGTCCGTGGCTGCGGTCAGCACGCCTTCGTTGGCCGCCGTTGCGGCGATGGACCGCGCGTCCATAAGCGCTACGGACGCGATCTGGCCATTCTGGACCTTCGAGCCTTCGCGGTTCGGGAAATTCCTGGTGGAGTGCCGGATCGAAAGGCCGTTGTTTGACGGCACGTCTCCCGCGCCGAAGCACGGACCGCAGAAAGCTGTCCGTACTGTCGCGCCGGTCTCCATGAACCGGGCGATGCTGCCGTTTCTCACGAGCTCGATGTAGACCGGCTGGGACGCAGGGTAGATCGAAAGCGAGAATTCTCCGCTGCCGATACTCTTGCCTTCCAGGATGTCCGCTGCCGCACACAGGTTCTCAAATCCGCCGCCGGCGCAGCCGGCTATAACGCCCTGCTCCACGTAAAGCTTTCCGTTATGGACTTTGTCGCGCAGCGTAAACGGTACCTTTTCGCCGAAGGACACGCGCGCACGCTCTTCGGTCTCGTGCAGGATATCGTCGAGGTTTTCGTAAAGTTCACGGATACTGTACGCGTTGGACGGGTGGAAGGGCAGCGCGATCATCGGCTCCACAAGGGACAGGTCGATGTCCACCGCAGACGAATAGTACGCGCCGTCTTCCGGGTGAAGCTCCTGATACGCTTCCGGGCGGCCGTGGATCTCAAAGAACTCCTCGACCTTTTCGTCCGTCTCCCAGATGGACGAAAGACAGGTGGTCTCCGTGGTCATGACGTCGATGCCGATCCGGAAATCCGGGGACAGATTCCGGATGCCCGGGCCCACAAATTCAAGCACTTTATTCTTGACAAAGCCGTTCGCAAAAACAGCGCCAACCAGGGCGATGGCCACGTCCTGAGGCCCGACGCCCGGCCGGGGCGTTCCGTGGAGGTACACCGCCACAACGTCCGGCATGTTGATGTCATAGGTCTGGTTCAAAAGCTGCTTCACGAGCTCCGGCCCGCCTTCACCCACGGCCATGGTGCCGAGCGCACCGTAGCGCGTGTGGGAGTCCGAGCCGAGGACCATCCTGCCGCAGCCGGAGAGCATCTCACGGGCGTACTGATGGATGACCGCAAGGTGCGGCGGAACGTAAATACCGCCGTATTTCTGCGCGCAGGTGAGGCCGAAGACGTGGTCGTCTTCATTGATGGTGCCGCCCACTGCGCACAGGGAATTGTGGCAGTTCGTGAGGACGTAGGGCATCGGGAATTCCGTAAGTCCGGACGCGCGGGCTGTCTGGATGATGCCTACGTAGGTGATGTCGTGGGACGTGAGGGCATCGAAGCGGATGTTGAGCTTCCTGTCATTCCCGGACTTATTGTGTGCGGAAAGGATCCTGTAGGAAAGCGTCTTTTTTGCGCCTTCCGCGGGTGTCCCGCACCCGGAAGCGTCCTTTGCCGGTACGAGCGCACCGTTCTTTAAATACACACCTTCATCGATCAGTCGGATCATGTGCTTCTCCTTTTATGCGTTGTTTTGTGAGACCTCCCGGTCCTGTGATTCTTTCTTAACCAGCAGCTTCATCCACTTTCTGCTGCGGAACCGTGTGACGTACATGATGGCACGGAAGACCCAGTCCACGTACATCGCCGCCCAGACGCCGTACACGCCCAGCTTGAAGCCGAGCACGAAGAGGTAGGAGCAGCCTATGCGGAAGACCCACATGGAGATCATGGAGTACGTCATGACGTAGGTTGCATCGCCGCCGGCCCGGAGCGCGTTCGGAAGCGCAAAGCTTTCCGGCCAGTCGATGAACGCAATGGCGCTGTAGCTGATGATCAGGAACTTCGCGATCTCATAAGTCTCATCACTCAGGTTGTACAGCCGGAGGATGAGGGGCGATCCGAGCGCCATGAGGCCGCCCATTGCGAAGACTGCCAAATGTACGTATTTCATGATCTTTTTGGTGTACATGACGGCCTGGTCCGCTTCGCCGGCGCCCATACACTGGCCGACCACGGTGATCAGCGCAAGGCCCATGGCGCTGCCCGGGATGATCACGATGCTGGACAGGGTATTTGTGACTGCGTTCGCTGCGATGGACACCGTTCCGAGTGTAGAGATAAGGCTGGCCACAAGGAGCTTGCCGATCTGGAAGACGGAGCCATCGATGCCGGACGGGATCCCGACCTTCAGGATCCTCCGGATCATGCCGAAATCAAAGCGGAACTTCCGCGACAGGGATGTATGGATGGGACGTCTTTTGTCACGCACCACAAAGTACATGAGCACAGCGCCTAAAATACGGGAGACCAGCGTCGGGATGGCGACGCCTGCGGTACCCATCTTGAAAACCATGATAAGCAGCGCGTTGCCGGATACGTTCACGAGGTTTACGATGATGGACACGCGCATCGTGATGCGGGAATCGCCCATCGCGCGGCATAAAGCGGACGCGCCGGAATACGCCGCAAGGAACGGGTAGGAAATACAGGTGATCAGGAAATAGATGAGCGCGCTGTCGCGCACGTTCGTATCAATGGAGCCGTAGATCGTGTCTACCAGGAATTCCCGGCCAATAAAGCAGAAGAGCATAATGATGGCGCCGATGAGCGTAGTGGACACCAGCAGCTGATCCGCAGACTTGCTGGCCATTTTTTCGTCCTTCTGGCCGATGTAATTCGATGCGATGATCGAGCCGCCGGTTGATAAAGCGCCAAACGCCTGCACGAACAGAAACGTCATCTGGTCGATCAGGGAAACGCCGCTGGTCGCGTGCTCGCCCACCTGGGAGACCATCATGACGTCCATCGTTCCTACCAGCACGGCCAGGAACTGTTCGATAATGAGCGGAATGATCAGTTTTTTCAGCTGTTTATTTGTAAATACCACGTGTGGTCCTTCTTCCTGCAGTTTAGACTTTTCCAATAAATTATAGATTTGCACCACCTGTTTGTCAAGGAAAGAGTCTCGGCCTTTCCCCATCCTCCATTCTCACAAAAAACACTTGCAATTATCCTGTTTATGCTGTATTATATGCTTTGTGGCGCGGGCCGGTACCGCGCTATGGGACGCCGAAAAGCGCCTCAGGGCGTCATAGCCAAGTGGTAAGGCGTGGGTCTGCACCACCCTGATCGCCGGTTCAACTCCGGCTGACGCCTCTGATTGACAGAAACCGCTGTTCTTTATGAAGCAGGGCTGCCGCGAATGCGGCAGCCCTGCTTTCGTTTTCAGTTCTTAAAGCTGTGTATGGGTGCGGGGATCCGCCCGCCGCGCCGCACGAACTCCGCACAGGAAGCCGTGTTTACCGGCATGACCGGCGCCTCGCCCAAAAGTCCGCCAAAGTGGATGTGGTCGCCCACGTCCTTTCCGATGGCCGGTATCACACGGACCGCCGTGGTCTTCTGGTTGATCATGCCGATGGCCGCTTCGTCTGCAATTATGCCGGCAATGGTCTCCGCCGACGTTGTCCCCGGCACCGCGATCATATCGAGCCCCACCGAGCATACGCACGTCATCGCCTCCAGCTTTTCTATGGTCAGGAGACCTTTTTCAACCGCTTCGATCATCCCGTGATCTTCACTGACCGGGATGAACGCGCCGCTTAAGCCGCCCACATAAGAGGACGCCATCACGCCGCCCTTCTTCACCTGGTCATTGAGAAGCGCGAGCGCCAGGGTCGTCCCCGGAGCGCCTACAGAATCCAGGCCCATCTCCTCCAGGATCTCCGCCACGCTGTCGCCCACCGCCGGGGTCGGCGCAAGTGATAGGTCCACGATCCCGAACGGTACGCCCAACCTTCTGGCCGCTTCGTGCGCGACTAATTGCCCCGCGCGCGTCACCTTAAAGGCCGTCTTCTTGACCGTCTCGCAAAGCACTTCAAAATCTTTCCCGTGCACTTTTTCAAGCGCCCGCTTCACGACGCCGGGTCCGCTGACACCCACGTTGATCACGGCGTCGCCCTCGGTCACACCGTGGAACGCGCCTGCCATGAACGGGTTGTCGTCCGGCGCGTTGCAGAACACTACAAGCTTCGCGCAGCCCAGGCAATCGTCGCCTTTGGTGGCCTCCGCCGTCAGCTTGACGGCCTCGCCCATCATCATGACGGCGTCCATATCGATACCGGTGCGGGTCGAGCCCACGTTGACGGAGGCGCACACGCGCTCTGTAGTGGACAGCGCTTCCGGAAGCGACAGGATCAGGTTCCTTTCCGCGGGCGTCATGCCCTTCGAAACCAGCGCGGAATACCCGCCGATGAAATTCACGCCCACTTCACGGGCCGCCCGGTCCAAAGTCCGCGCGACTTCCGCGAATTCCGCAGGCGTCTTAAGCGCCGCGGCACCCACGATCCCGATGGGTGTCACACTGATCCGTTTATTTACTACAGGAATCCCGAATTCCTTCGCAATTTCATCGCCGGTGGACACAAGGTCACGCGCGAGCCTCGTGATCTTGTCGTAGATCTTCCGGTTTAAGCGCGCCGGGTCGCTGTCTATGCAGTCCAGGAGGCTGATGCCCATCGTGATGGTGCGCACGTCCAGCTTTTCCTGGCCGATCATCTGATTTGTTTCTATGACTTCAAAAGGAGTGATCATCTAAGGCCCTCCGTCATATCCTGTGCATGGACTCAAAGATCTCTTCGCGCTGGCAGCTGATCACCACGCCGATCTCCTCTCCGAGCGCCTTGAGATCGTCTGCGATCTCCCCAAATCCGAGGTCGCTGCGGGACGGGTCCGCCACCATGATCATGTTGAAAAACTCCTGAACGATGGTCTGGCTGATGTCCAGGATATTGACCTTATTCTGCGCGAGATACGTACAGACCTTAGCGATGATGCCAACCGTGTCCTTGCCAACTACGGTGATAATGATGCGTGACATAGTATCCTCCTTTTAGTTCCGAATAATAAAAATATAAACCAAAACCGCGCAGATGGCAACGCAAAGCATGAGGAGAGCGAAGGACATCGTATCCGTAAGCTGATGCGTACCCTGCTCAATGCTCAGCCGGATCCGCTCAAACAGCTGCGCAAAATAGTGATCGTCCTTTGAGGTGATCCCGCGCTTCGCGAAGCGCCGGTCGACGCTTTCTCCCAGCTTGTAGATAATGGTCTTGTTGATCCGCTCCTCAAAGTTCCGGTCGTCCTGCTTAAAGACAGTCCGCTGTAAGAACCAGACGATGCCGTCCGTCATATCCGAAAATGCATGCGCAAGTACGCTGCCGGTCCGGAAAACACCCTGCGCGATCCGCGCCGTAACGACGTTTTCTCCGAAAAGCGCGCTCACTGCTTCGCCCGCGCGAAGCATTTGCTTACCGAGCCAGCCTGTCAGCTTGTTTTCACCGAACACCGCGGCGATCCATCCGAACGCCCCGGGGAGGATCGTCAGGAGCACCGGCCGGTAGATCCGTTCCTCAAGGTCAAGCCGTTTCGGCCAGAGGTCCACGTATTTTCCATCCCGGATCATTAGTCTCCGGACAATGAGGAAATACACCAAAGCGCCAACCGCCACGGAGATTCCCGCGCCTTTCAGGTTTTCCAAAGAGAACCAGTGGAGCACGTGCTCTATGGCTTCTCCGCGGAAAAAGCCGCGGCCCGCGTTCGCGATCCGCGCCATCGTGAGGTTCGGGAAAAGCCCCAGTACCGGGATGATCAGAGCGGATGCACAAAGGGCAAAAATGCTCATCGGCCCCATGTACCGGGTCTTTTCTTCGAACTGCCCCTTTTCAATGAACAGGCAGACGTAGAGCTTCGTCATGTACGCGAGAGTGAGACCGCCGGACAGGAGGAAGATCCATTCCGTACAATGTAACAGGAAACCGTATTCCGCCGCAGCCTCCACGATCCCTTCATGGAGCAGCGTTTTTGATATATAGCCCGAGAGGCCCGGGATGCCGCCGATGCCCGCCGCACCTAACAGGAAGCGTGCATTGAGCAGCGGCTTTTTCCGCCCGAAGCCGCGGATCTCGTTGAGCTCCAAAGCTTCCGTATTCATGAACACCACGCCGGCGCACATGAAGAGCACAAGCTTGAACAGCGAATGGTTCACCATGTGAAGGAGCGCGCCGGATGCCGCAAGCGCGTTTTCGCGGCCTAAGAGGCCCATCGTCCCGAAGCCGGTCAGAATGAAGCCGATCTGGGACATCGATGAGCAGGCGAGCGTCCGCTTTAAATTCGTGCTGAAGAGCGCGAGGACCGCACCGAGGAGCATCGTGATCACGCCTAAAGACAGGATCAGCGTACCCCAGACGGGGTCGTCGCGGAAGACCTCGGCGGCCAGGATAATGAGGCCAAAGACGCCGGCCTTCGTCAGAACGCCTGACAGAAGCGCAGAGGCCGGCGCCGGCGCCACGGGGTGCGCTTTGGGGAGCCAGATGTGGAGCGGGAACATGCCCGCCTTCGCGCCAAAGCCCACAAGGATGCAGGCGCCTGCTGTATACAGCAAGCCTTTTTTCCCGGAGGCTGCCGCAAGCTCGTAAACCCGCGCGATCTCGAGCGTCCCAAGCTCATGCTGCAGGAGGTAGAGCCCCATGAGGGCCGCCAGCCCGCCGATGACCGCAACGGCCAGATACGTATTGGCCGCACGGATCGCCCCCTCCGTCTCCTCCTGGATGACCCAGGGGAACGACGTAAACGACATTACCTCAAAGAACACGAGTGCCGTAAACAGGTCCGCGGAAAGGAAGACGCCCATCGTCGCGGAAAGCGTCATCAACGTAAAGAAAAAGTACCGCTCGGTGTTCGGGTGCGGCCCATGATGGGCCTCAGCCAAAGCCTTCCCCCCCTGGAGGAAGGTGGCCCCGCAGGGGCCGGATGAGGGGGCAAACCCCAGATAATCCCTCGACAGCATCATCGTCATCATCCACATGAATGAAATAACGACCGTATAAATATGCCGGAACCCGTCCATCGTAAGGTGCAGCCCAAGGTCCAGGATCCCCGGAAGCATCAGATCCCTCGTCTCCGTAAAGCACAACGCTACGCTGATCCCAAACTCGAGGATCACCGTCACAAGCGCGGTCCAATAGTACGCCGCCGGAGAGCGCTTTCCCATAAACCAACCAACAACCGCTGCCAGAAGAGGAAGTCCGATCAGATAAAGCATTCTTTCGTCCTCCTTTCTACATCCAGCGGCTGAGGCCCGAAATGATCCCGTCCAGAGCGTCTATGATCTTCCCGCCGAACAGGCCGGTCACAAGCGTTGAAACGGCGAGGATCGCCATCGGCACCCACATCATCCACCCGGCTTCATGCACCTCGGACAGCGCGGTATCTTCCGCGCCCTGCTCCGGGAAGTACATCCGGCGTACCGTTGTAAACATATAAATGGCCGTGAGGAGAGCAGACGTAAGGATCGCCCCCGCGCCGATGTAAGCAAGCGCCGTCCCGGCGTCCGCCGCAGCCGTAAGCAGGTTCCACTTGCTGATAAAACCCGCGAAGGGCGGGATCCCGGTGAGCGCCAGCGCCGCACAGGTAAAGCAGGCGCAGGTCACCGGCATCCGCTTTCCGAGGCCGGAAAGCTCGGAGATGTACTCGCGGCCGGAGACGTACATCACGGCGCCCGCCGCAAAGAACGCAAGGATCTTGATCTCCGCGTGGAAGGCCATGTGCAGGAGACCGCCGCGGAGACCCGCAGGGGTCAGGAGCAGCACACCAAAGAGGATATAGGACAGATTGGACACAGTGGAGTAGGCGAGCCGCCGCTTCCAGTGCGGTTCCCGGACGGACTTAATGGACCCGTACAGAATGGTCGCAAAGATGAAGCACAACGGTATGAGCTGTGCGAAAGTCCCGGCTATAAGCTCCGGGTCGAAGCTGCACCAGGTGAGGCGGATGATCGCGAATACGCCCGACTTCACGACGGCAACTGCGTGTAAAAGTGCCGTGACCGGCGTGGGCGCCACAGACGCCTTCGGGAGCCAGCGGTGCAGCGGGCAGACGGCGGCCTTCACGCCAAAACCGAAGAATCCGAGTACATAGAACACACGGTTCACGGTGTCCGAATAGCGCGCGTCCGCCCCGGTCGTCAGGTACAGAACGGGCAGCAGCGCGACCGCCGCACCGCCTATGGAAAACAGGAAATAGGTCCGTGCCGCACGGCCGGCGGCTTTCGTGTCCGTGTGCATGATAAGCGGCGCCGTGGACAGCGTGAGGAGCTCGTAGAAGCAGTAGAGCGTGAAGATATCGCCGGACATCGTGATGCCCAGCGTCACGCCGAAGGAGATCGTGAAGAATGCGAAGAACGCGTGCTGGCGCGGATCGTCCTTCAGATACTCAAAGGCGTAGAGGACAGTGAGCGGCCACAGCGTGGCGACGATCCCCGCAAAGAACCGGCCGAGTCCGTCAAACTGCAGCTGGAAGACGAAGACGTGGGTGAATTCAATCAGCGTGCATGCTTCCCCGGAGGCCGTAAGGATCAGCACCCAGGTAAAGACGGATGTCAGGATCGTTACTGCCCCGGTATACAGCCGGACGGCTTTTCTTGTTTTGATGCCGAAGACCGGCACCATCGCGCCCATCACGATTGGGAACAGGATGGCCGCGATCAGCCATTTTGCACTCATGAAAGCTCCAACAGGTTACATTTGTTACGTTCAGGCTCCACATGGGAGCCTGTTTCTGATTTCTGGATCACAGCATGGAAGCTGCAATGCCCGCAAAAAAGTCCTTGAAAAGTCCGGACCCGAGACCTAAAAGCAGCGTAAGCGCCGCGAGGACGATGAGCGGCACCAGCATGCGGAGGCCGCCTTCCTCTGAGATGCTCGCCTGGGCCTTCGGGGCAGCAGCATGGGCGTTTTCCCCGCCGTCATGTGCGCTGCTCCCTTCTCCGGTACCTTCCGCGTCCGCCCCGCCGTGCACCTTCTTCCCGAGTCCCGGAAAGAACCCGTCTACGGTGATCGGCAGGAGATAGCCTGCGGTCAGCAGCGCGGAAACGAGCAGGATCACCGGACCGAACCAGCTGAGGAATGAAATGCCGGAATCGAGCGACCCTGCTGCCAGATACCACTTGGAAACGAAGCCCGCAAACGGTGGGATGCCGATCAGCGAAAGCCCCGCGAACGTGAACGCGAGCATCGTTTTCGGGAGCCTTTTCCCGATCCCCGTGAGCTCCGTAACGTTATGGAAGCCGGTAAGGTAGATGATGCTGCCGGCCGAAAGGAATAGGCAGCACTTAGCCGCTGCGTGGAACAGGACCTGCATGAATCCGCCCGTAATGCCGTCCGCATTCATGAGGAACAGTCCGAACAGCGCGTAGGAGATCTGGGAGACCGTGGAATACGCGAGCCTCTTCTTGAGCACCTTCTCCCGGTACGCCATCATGGAGCCCATGAAGACGGTGAGGAGAGAGACCGAAAGGAGCGCGGTCTGCACCCAGGAACCTGAAAGGAATGACGTCCCGATCGAAAAGTACAGCAGCCGGACGATCGCGAGTACGCCGGCCTTTGCGATCACGCCGGATAATACCGCCGATGCCGGCGCCGGCGCCACCGGGTGTGCCGCGGGGAGCCACCCGTGCAGGGGGTAGAGGCCGGCCTTGGCGCCAAAGCCTAAGAAGCCTAAGAAGAACACCACCCGAAGGAGCGTTTCGTGGCCTGCGACCTTTGCCGGGTCCAAATTCCCGCCCTTTGCAAAATCGAGCGTTACGGAGTAGCGGTACAGGAAGAAGATCGCGAGAAGCGCAAGGAACGCGCCGGCGATCGAATAAAACAGGTAGCGGAGCGCCGCGGAGACGGACTCCTGCGTGCGTTCGTAAAGGACCATCGGCATCGAAAGCAGCGTGATCATCTCAAAGAAGAAGTACATGGAGATCAGGTTCGCGGAAAGGTCCATGCCCATGAGCGCGCCCTGGGACAGAAGGAAAAACCGCCAGAAGGTACCCTCCGGAAACGAGCCTTCCTCTTCAGATCTGTCGAGGTACTTAAACGCAAAGATGCCTGCCAGGAGATACCCGTATACAGCGATCGCCATGAACACCCTTGACACAGGGTCCGCGTTCACGGAAACCGTAAGCTTTTCCGTCATCGAAAAAAGCCGGACCTCGGGCGTGTCCCGGAAGAGGAGCACGGTGACCATTAAAGCTTCTATAATCAGGACCGCAAGAAGCAGACCCTGCCGGAGCTTTCGGTCCGGACTTTTGACCACCGGTATCAGGACGCCGGCAAGTACCGGCAGCAGAATGACTGAAAGCATGAGTACACGCATGTGATTCACCTCGTCAGAAGATGGTGACGCAGTTTCCGAGTGCGTCGATGAAGGATTTTCCGAAGACCCCGAAGAACAGGTTGACCACTATAAACACAACTGCAGCGAGCGCATAGCTCACCCGGGTCTTCTCCCGTTCGTGCCCGTTCGCGATCGGATGCCGGTAGATCCTGATGACCGTCCGGCTGAAATACATCGTATTTAAGATGGTGGAGACCGAGAGCGCTATGAGCGTCGGTATCATTTTGAGCGGCGCCGCCTCGAACGCAGCCGTACCGAACAGGTACTTGCACATAAAGCCCATGGTAAGCGGCACGCCGATCATACTGAAGGACTCAAAGGTAAACGCCAGGCCTGCGACCGGGGTCACGTAGCCCGCGCCCTGCAGGTTCCGGAACTTCTTCG
Organism: Lachnospiraceae bacterium; assembly: GCA_017441825.1. GTDB lineage: Bacteria > Bacillota > Clostridia > Lachnospirales > Lachnospiraceae > UBA1267. The sequence goes on along the minus strand of JAFRVD010000003.1, from coordinate 43,483 downwards.
CGTTCCCCATCGCGTTGGTCATCGTACCCGCGGAAAGGAACAGCGCAGGCTTGGTGGCTGCGTGCGTAAGCATCTGGAACAGCGCCGCTGTGATGCCTGCTCCTGCGGACATGCCGATGCCCATGTAGACATAGCCGATCTGCGCTGCGGAGGAGAACGCGATCATCCGGAGGATGTTGTTTTCCCGGATCGCGCTCACGGATCCGATGATGATCCCGATGACGCCAAACACGAACAGCACGTTGTGGATGCCGGAGGCGTAGAAGACGTCGACGCCGAATACGTCAAAGATCAGCTTGATCAGGAAGAAGATATAACCCTTCGAGATCAGGCCGGACAGGATGGCCGAGGCGCCGGGAATGGCCGTGCCGTATGTGTCCGCCATCCAGATGTGGAACGGGAACAGGCCGGACTTGATGCTTAGGCCCAGCGTCATGAGGCACATGGCCGTGAGGAGCGGGACCTTGTATTCACCGGACGTCCACAGTGTAAGCACCGCTGCCCGGATGTTCGGCATCAGGAGCTCGCCCGTAATGTTGTACAGGAAGATCACACCGAACAGGAACAGACCGGAGCCCACCAGGCTGAAGATCATGTACCGGACGGAGGCCAGGGTGGTCCGCCCGTTTTTGCGGATCATCAGGATGCCGCAGGAGGACAGGGTGCAGATCTCAATGAAGACGTACCCCGTGAAGACGTCGTTGGTATAGACCAGCGCAAGGAGCGCCGCCTGAATAAGGCAGGTCATCACATAAAAGTACGGACTTAATTCTGCCTGCACCTTTTCGCGAAGCTGCGCCGAGCCGCCTAAAAGGCAGAGGACCAGGATCGCGGAAAAAGCGGACGAAAACAGGGCTTCCATCGCACTGATCCGAAGCTCATTGCCCCACGGATGGGGATAGTGGCCCATAAGATACGTGACGGAGATGTTTCTCGGGTACACGTAAAACAGGATGACCGCGTTGAGGACTGCGGAGAGAAGCGCTAAGGACAGCGCGACGTACCGCGCGGCCTTCCCGGGCAGGATAATGCAAAGAACAGCCGAAATAAGCGAAAGCACGATCAGAAACAGCGGGAAATTCAGGCAGAAACTCATTGCTCGCCCTCCATTTCATCGTGCACATACCGGTAGATGTCGTCCAGGTTCAGCGTGTGATATCGCCGGTAGATCCGGATGGTAAGCGCCAGCATGACCGCCGTCACGGAAACGGACACAACGATGCCGGTGAGGACGAGCCCCGCAGGCAGCGGGTTGACGTACGTCTCAAGCGCCGTGTCCCCTTCCTGAATGATGGGCGACAGCCGGTTCTCAATGTACCCGATGGAGGTCAGGAACAGGTACGCCGCCGTGTCCATGATGTTGAGGCCGATGACCTTTTTGATCAGGTTCCGGTGGAGCAGGAGCGTGACGAAGCCCACGGCGAACAGGATGACCGCCGCGACCTGTATTCTGTTGTTCCAGAGTGTCATCCACATGCGTCAGATCTGCTCCCTCATGAATAACGCGTAAAATCCGTATAACGTGCAGGAGACCACGATCCCCACCACCATGTTGAGCGGCAGGATCAGTCCTGCGGAGAATATCCTTCCGGGCGTCCCCGGCCCGAATATCGTATGAAGGCTGTTCGCGCCGCAGAAAAACGAATAGCATTTGGCGATGCTGTAGAAGAGGAGCGACACGAGGACCGTGATTTTGTAGGTCTTCAGGTTCAGCACCCGCTGGAGCCGTGTGGGCCCGTAGGACATCTCATACATGATGAGTCCCCCGCCGATGATCGACCCGCCCGAAAATCCGCCGCCGGGCCCCAAATGCCCGTTAAAGATCACGTAGAGGCCAAACAGCAGGATGATCGGGACCAGCACCTTGGTCGTGTTCCGAAGGATCGGGTCATCCCGGAGGATCGCCTGGTCCCGCGGGCTTTCCGGACGCCTCCTTGCGGAGGCCATCAGGATGAAGACCGCCGCCGCGGCTGCGAAAAGCACGTGAGATTCCCCGAGTGTATCGAACGCGCGGTAGTCGAGGATCACCCCGGCAACGATATTGATGGCCCCGGTCTCACTGAGGCCGTTTTCTATGTACCTTTGAATGGTCACGCTCTCTGCCGGCGGCGTGTGCGGGCTCCCGAACGCAGGAAGCCGCATCACTGCGGACAGGAGGAATACGATCATGACGGACGCCAGAATGACGGCAGTGATCGGAAAAGCGCGGGAAAACAGGCGGAACTCGCGGTTTTCGAGGTCGGTAAGCGCCGTTTTTTCAAAACTTTCGCTTACTGTGCTTTCCTCGTTCCCTGCTGCCGCCGTATCTATAGTAAAGTCAAACGTCCCTTCGTCCCAGTCCCTGAGCCATTCCTTAAATTTCTTCATCTTCCGCCTCCCGGGACCGGTCTTCGTCCCGCAGGGAATGGACCCGCTTCAGCGTGATGAACATGAGGATACTGGAGATGCCTGCGCCTACGGCAGCTTCCGTAATGGCAAGGTCAGGCGCCCTCAGGATCGCCCAGCTCACGGACATAAAGACACTGTAGATCATGAAAATGATCATGGAGACCATGAGGTTTCTGGTAACGCAGGTCGCTATTCCGCAGATGATGATAAGCGCAAGAAGCGCGATCTCAATATAGTTCATGTGTCCTCCTCATGCCGTTCAAAGACGACGTGCTCCCGGAGGTCCGGGTCTACGGACACCTCAAGCCGCCCGACCATATGGGACGCTATGGGGCTGCCCACCCACTGGAAAAGCAGGATCAGGACGAGCTTGAGGATCACGGAAAGCTCGCCGGAAACTACCATGAGGCCCGTGAGGATCAGGAAAAGGCCGAGCGTGTCGATCATCGCCGCGGACTGCATGCGGTTCATGACGAACCGGAAGCGGAACACGCCGAAGACCGAGACCCAGATCACGAGGATCCCCGAAAAAAGAAGGATGGACGAAAGGATCATCCGGAGAATGTTACTCATCTTTCGCCTCCTGTATTTCACTGATGTGGACCTTTGTCAGGATCACTACCGCAAGGAAACCGATCAGGCAGTAAACAAGACAGACGTCCAAAAGCCAGTTTTCCTTCAGGTAGACCGCAAGGATCGCGATGGCCGCCATGGAAATGGACGTGCTCATGTTGACACCCAGGATCCGGTCCGCCCGCCGCGGTCCGCGGATCGCACGGATCAGCCCGAAGATCATGGCAATGAGCAGCCCGCCCAGACAGAGGATAAGAAGAAGGTTCCTGTATTCCATGATCTACGCCTCCAATCTCCGGATCAGCCGGATAAACAGCGCGTCCTCAGAAATGTCGAGGAGTTCGCGCCTGATGCAGTGCACGGTGAGGAGGTCCTTTTCATCGTCGACCTCCACTGTAATGGTCCCCGGCGTCAGCGTAATGGAATTTGCGAGCACGAACCGGCCGAAGCTGGTCCGGAGGCCGGAATGGAAGACCACTATGGTGGGGGAGAGCGGATGGCGCCAGTTCAGGATACATGAAAGTACCTTGACGTTGGCTTTGATGATCTCCACAAAAAGGACTGCAAGGTAGCCCGCAAAGAGGGGGACCTTCCGGAGGATCCGGAGATCCTTTTTCACTGTATATCCGAAGAGCACATAAAGAAGCCCGCCCAGGAGGATCGTCAGTGCGAGCCCCAGAAGGCAGACTTCCACGGTATAGTGATCGTTCAGGATCAGCCAGATCGTAAAAATGAGAATGTACATGGTCTCATAGGAAAAGGGGCCGCAGATGCGCGATCTGCGGCCCGCAAGTCTTCACGGGTCAGAACCGTTCGAAACGGTCGAGCTTCATCACGAAAACAACCGCGCCGCCCACCTCGGTTTCAACGGGCACTGCATGAGACGCGGAGCTCATGGCAAGGCCGCTGCCGTCCGGATAGCCGGTAGTAGTCTGGAATTCCGTGATTTTTCTTCTGCCGGCAGTAGCCTTCAAAAGGTCAAGGACTTCCTGAAGCTTTTCTTCTTCCGTACCGATGAGCAGCGTGCTGCTCCTCCGTCTTAAGAAGCCGCCGGTCGTGGAGAGGATGGTCACGTTGAAGCCGTGTTCATTCAGCTCATGGATGGCCTCATCCCCGTCATTTCCCTGTACGATCGACAGGACCATTACATTTCTTTTCTCTTCCATGGTAAGTTCCTCCTATTTTGCTGCTGACATTCTGATCAGTCTGTAAATGCGGGACGCGTTCACAAGAAGGCGTTCCCTGGTCAGGCGGCCGTCTTTCACCGCATTCAGTATGCTTTCATAATCTTCCTTCGAGCCGGGCATCAGGAGCTCTCCTCCCGCGTCGATGATCTTCCACCCTTCGGGGCCGCCGTATTTTCCGCTCTTCATCATCGCACGGACGACCCAGTCCGTCATGACGATACCCCGGAAGCCGAACTCAGCCCTTAAGATATCATTGACGAGGTCCCCTCTCTCCGAGGTGTGGGTCCCGTTCAGCAGGTTGTACGAGGTCATGACCGCAAGCGGCCTTGCCTCACGTACCGCGAGCCCGAAGCCCTTCAGGTAGATCTCCCGGAGCGCGCGTTCACTGACGCAGCTGTTGTTCCCGAACCGGTTGGTCTCCTGGTTGTTTGCCGCGTAGTGCTTGATGGTAACAAATTTCCCGGGATGAGACTGCACTCCAAGCGTCACGGCACCTGCCATGAGGCCGGAGAGAAGCGGATCCTCGGAATAGTATTCAAAGTTTCTGCCGCACCGGGGGTCTCTGTGGATATTGAGCGCCGGCGCCAGCCAGAAGTCCACGCCAAAGCGGACCATCTCACTTCCGACAATGTCTCCGCAGTCCCGCGCGTATTCCACGTTCCAGCTCTGTGCGATGGCCGTGCCGATGGGGATGGACGTCGCATACTGCTCTATGACCTTGTCGTTCTTCCCGGGCTTCTTCTGCATAAGGGAGAGGACAAGGGACACCGGCTTCGGAAGGAACTCCCCGAAAAGCACCGTCATATCACCTTCCAGTGACTGAGGCGTTCCGTTCTTGTCTACAAAATACTTTTTACTTAAGCGGAGTCCCGCAGGACCGTCCGCCATGACGAGCGGGCGGAAGCCTTTTTCTTCCAGAAGGGACGTGGTCTCGCCCGCGGCGCCTGCCACGTGCTTCCCGGAGCTTCCGATAATGCTGAGCAGCGCGCCCTTCGGGTTGAACGCACCGGTCAGGAGATACGCAAGCTCGGAATCGTCAAGCGCTTCCACCTCAGGCGCGATCTCCTTCGGAAGCTCGTAATTCACTTCATAAGTGGTAAAGCTTTCCGGAGTGAAGGTGACCTCCTTCAGACCCTCCGGAAGCTCCTCTTCCCGTTTTGTTTCCGGACGCCAGTCGGTAAAGCCGGGCTCTCCGCAGGCGTTCTTCACTTTTTCGAGAATGATTTTTTCAGTTATACATACCACACCCGCAGGCTCTGTGTCAATACTGCTTTTTCCGATACGAACAACGTACCTGCCGGGCTCGAGCACCCAGGCGGCTTCCTTCGCATCGTAGGACGCAATGTCCCTCATATAGAACTTCAGCGAAACATTCTCGAACCTGCCCGGATGGATGGGCTCGGTCTTTGTAAACGCCGCGAGCGTCTGGTACGGCTGGTCGAGTTCGCCTTCCGGCAGTGATACGTAAAGCTGTACGACTTCCTTGCCGGTGTAATTTCCGACGTTGGTCACGCTGGCCGTTACGGTGACTGCCGGCCCTTCCGGATCTGTCTCCGTACTGTATATGGCACCCGGAGAGATCTGGAAATCCGTGTAGGAAAGGCCGAAGCCGAATGGGAAAAGCGCCTTTTTGCCGACGCTGTCAAAATAGCGGTAGCCGACGTAGATGCCCTCTTTGTAATATGTGTCGTCCGGGTCGCCGAAGTTCCCTGCATCCGGGAAGTCGGACAGCGGGCTCCAGGTGGCCGTAAGCTTTCCGGAAGGATCCGCGCCAAGCAGAATGTCCGCGAAGATATCGCCGGTCTGGGCGCCCAGCTGGGACAGGAGAAGGATGTTCTCCGGTGCGTCTTCCTCATTTTCGAGGAGGGCGGAAAGGTCCATCATGCCGCCTACGTTGAGGACGAGCATGAATTTTTTATACTTTTTGCGGATGGCGCGGATGTCGCGAAGCTCCGTCTCCGTGAGCTGAATGTCACCGGGAACGTCGGTCCGGTCATTGCCCTCACCACAGATCCTCGAAAGGACGTAAATTGCCACGTCTCCGGCCCCCATCACAGGGAACGCATAGGCCGGCTCGGGCATCACGGCGCCCATGCCGAGTATGATGGCGTTCGTGTGAAGCTTTTTCGCGCGTTCCTTGATCTCCTTCACAAAGTCCGCGCGGGCTTTTTTATACATTTCATCGTAAGAATCCATCCAGTCCTTGGTGGTCACGGTAAAGCCTGCGCGCTTCAGCCCGGCTTCGATGGATACGGAGGTACGGACGTTGACGTCGCCGGAACCGGTGCCGCCCTTTATTGTACGCCGCGCGCCGCTGCCGTATAAGGCGATCTCCCCCGGCTCCTCCAGCGGGAAATCATTATTTCTTCGTAAAAACAGCGCACATTCGCAAGCCTTGCTCCGGACCATCTGATTGTGTTCTATTTCGTATTTGTTCAGTTTCACGGCGCCCTCCTTTTCCGATTGATCTCCGTAATGAAACTGTATTAACAAAAATCAGGGACAAAAGCCCTTTAACCCAATATGATTATATCCTATTAATGTGTTTTCGTCTATACATCACTTGCAATTCTGTGCGCAGTATGTTATATAAAAAACAGATATGGAAGGCCTTACGGTCTGCCGGAATTTTTAAAGAGAGAGGTACGGACGAGTGTTAAGATAAGTTTTTTGTGTCCGCGCTCCATGGGAAGCTTCCCGGAAGCGCTTTTGAAACAGAGGTGAGGCGGCAGGATCATGCCGTCTGATCGTTTCGGACGCAGAAAACGGATCTTTAAGGCATAGTCTATGCCTCTCTTTTTGTGTGGAAAGTACGCCTTCTCCGCACGGAAAGCGGCGGGCTCCCGTTCTCATGCGTCCTTCGGTAAGGAGGTATTTATGTCAAAGCTTGAAGTCACAGATCTGACGTTCAGTTACGAGAACAGCCCGGACCTGATCTTTGACCACGTTTCTTTTTCCGTCGATACTGACTGGAAGCTCGGGTTCATCGGCAGGAACGGCAAGGGAAAGACCACGTTCTTAAATCTGCTTCTCGGGAAATATGAATATACCGGGCGGATCCGCTGCCCGGAAGCCTTTGACTACTTTCCTTTCCGGTTCCCGGACCGTTTCCGCGATCTGCCGCTTTCGGAATTCATGACGGAGATCACGGACCATGTGGAGGACTGGCGGGTCATGATCGAGCTTGCGAAGCTTAACCTTTCTGCGGAGCTTCTATACCGTCCCTTCAGGCTTCTGTCAAACGGAGAGCAGACCAAGCTGCTGCTTGCGGTCCTGTTCTCGCGCGAAAACCTGTTTTTACTCATCGACGAGCCTACGAACCACCTCGACAGGGCTTCCCGGGACGCCGTCAGGGATTACTTAAATTCTAAAAAGAGCTTCATCCTGGTCTCCCACGACCGGGACCTTCTGGATGCGGTGACGGACCACATGCTGGTCCTGAACCGGGAGACCATCGAAGTCCGGAACGGGAACTTTTCGACCTGGTGGGAGAATAAGGAAAAGCAGGACGCCTTTAATCTGGCGGAGAATGAAAAGCACCTGAAGGAGATCGGAAAGCTCAAGGCCGCTTCCCGCAGAATGGACAGCTGGGCGGATAAGAACGAGGGGACAAAGATCGGCTTCGACCCGATCAAAGAGCATGACAGGTTTATGGATTCCCGCGCGTACATCGGCGCAAAGACGAAGAAAGCACAGTCGCGGGTCAAGTCGATGGAAAAGCGGATCGACCGGGAGATCGAGGAAAAGGAAGGGCTTTTAAAGGATATCGAAAAGGAGACGCCGCTCGAGCTTCGCCCCATGCACTACCATAAGGACCGGCTGATCTTCTGCCGGAATTTCTCGCTTTCGTATCAGGGGAAGGCCGAACCGGTCATTAATGACCTTTCATTTGAGCTCATGGACGGAGACAGGATCGCGCTTACCGGCGCAAACGGGTCCGGGAAGTCGAGCCTGATCAAGGCGATCCTTCGCCGTGTTCCGGAATTCCGGACACGGTACCCGGAGTATCTTGACACCTACCTCGCAAATGCAGAAGAGAGCGGGACGCTGGACGTCGGAAGCGGGCTCATTATCTCCTACATCAACCAGGACACGTCGCATCTTCACGGGCCGATGGACGATTTCATCAAAAAAGGCGGCCTTGATGAGGTCATCTTCAAGGCCGTCCTTCGAAAATTGGATTTTGAACGGGGGCAGTTCAGTAAAAACCTGGAGGAGCTCTCCGAGGGCCAGAAAAAGAAGGTGCTCATTGCGGCGTCCCTCGTGACGCCGGCGCAGCTCTATATCTGGGATGAACCACTCAATTACATCGACGTCTTTTCACGCATGCAGATCGAGGAGCTTTTACTCAGGTTCCGCCCTACCATGCTGTTTGTGGAGCACGACGTCCGTTTTACGGAAAAAATTGCCACTAAGGAGATCAGGGCAGGAAGCGTGAACCGTTAATCGTTCTCTTCCTCACCGGTGCTTTCCCGGGCTTCTTCGCCTTCCCCGTCCGGATTCTCTGTATCTTCTTCAGAAGCACTGATCACGGTGAAGCTCGCCACGCGGGCTTCACTTTCTTTTTGGATGTTGATGAGCTTCACGCCGGAGGTGGTCTTGCCGAGTACCGGGATGCTTTCGACCGGCGTCCGGATCACGATGCCCTCCGTTGTGATGATCATGATCTCTTCATCCTCGGAGACGGATTCCGTGCCGACAATAGCGCCGGTCTTCTCCGTGACCCGGTATCCGCGCGCGCCTTTGCCGCCGCGGCTCTGGTGGTTGAAATCACTGAATTCGGTACGCTTGCCCATGCCGTTTTCAGACACGAACAGGACGGTCTTCCCGGGCGCTGAGATCTCCATGGAGACCAGCTCGTCGCCCTCGGAAAGGCGGATGCCGCGGACGCCGATGGACGTCCTGCCGCAGATCCTCGCGTCAGTTTCCGCAAAGCAGATGGTAGTGCCGAGCTTTGTCACAAGCAGCACATCGTCGTCCGCCGTGGATTCCTTGACGCTGATGAGTTCGTCCCCTTCCTTCAGGGTGATAGCCAGGAGGCCGGTCTTCCGGATGTTCCGGTATTCGGACGCAGGCGTCTTCTTGATGGTGCCGTTTCTGGTCGCCATGATGATGTTGCAGTCCGTGTTCAGCTCCTTCTGAGTGACCATGGCGGTGACACGCTCCTCCGGCTGCAGCGCGATCAGGTTGATAACCGGCGTTCCGCGGGAGGTTCTGCCCGATTCAGGGATCTCGTACACCTTCATGATGTAGATGCGTCCCTGGTTCGTGAAGAACATGATATTGTCGTGCGTGCCGGTCATCTGCAGTTCGGTCGTGTAGTCATCGTCGATGACCTGCATGCCGCGGATGCCGCGGCCGCCCCGGTTCTGCGCCTTGAAGTTGTCGAGCGACATGCGCTTGATATACCCAAGCTTTGTCATCGCGACTACGGCGTCCTCTTCGGGGATCAGGTCCTCGTCTTCGATCTCGTCTTCATCCGCTTCGATCCTGGTGCGGCGGTCGTCGCCGTACTTCTGGCCGGCGGCATACAGCTCGTCCCGGATGACCAGGAGGAGCTTGTTTTCGTCCGCCAGGATGGCACGGAGCTCTTCGATGGTCTTCTTTAACTGCGCATATTCCTCTTCAAGCCTGGAGCGCTCCAGTCCGGTCAGCGCACGGAGACGCATGTCCACAATGGCCTGCGCCTGCGCGTCGGTCAGCCCGAACGCGTTTATCAGGCTGTCTTTCGCTTCCTGTACGTTTGCCGCGGCCCTGATCAGCCGGATCACTTCGTCGATATTGTCGAGCGCGATCAGCAGGCCTTCGATGATGTGCGCGCGCTTTTCCGCGTTCGCGAGGTCAAAGCGCGTGCGCCTGGTCACCACATCCTCCTGGTGGCGGATGTAGTGCTTCAGCATGTCGAGGATATTGAGGACCTTCGGCTCGCCGTTCACAAGCGCCAGCATGATGACGCCGTAGGTGTCCTCGAGCTGCGTGTGGCGGAGCAGCTGGTTCAGGATCACATTCGGATTTACGTCGCGCCGAAGCTCGATCACGATCCGGGTGCCTGTTCCTTCACGGCTTGAGGACTCATCGTTGATATCCGTCAGGCCGTCGATCTTTTTATCCTTGTGGAGCTCTGCGATCTTTTCGATCAGCCGGGCTTTATTGACAAGGTACGGGATCTCGGTCACGATGATCCGGTTTTTCCCGTTCTCCATCGGCTCGATATGGCAGACAGAACGGATGCGGAGCTTTCCGCGGCCGGTCCTGTACGCCTGCTCGATCCCCTTCTTTCCGAGGATGACCGCCCCTGTCGGGAAATCCGGTCCCTTTACGATCTGCATGATCTCCTCAACGTTCGTCTCCCGGCCTTCGTTCACGCGGTTGTCGATGATCTTCACTACCGCGTCCACGATCTCACGAAGATTGTGCGGCGGGATGTTGGTCGCCATACCGACGGCAATGCCCTGCGCGCCGTTAACTAAAAGGTTCGGGATGCGGCTCGGAAGTACCGAAGGCTCCTTCTCTGTCTCGTCAAAGTTCGGGACAAAGTCCACGGTATCCTTGTTGAGATCAGCCAGGAGCTCCATGGAGATCTTCGAAAGGCGGGCTTCCGTGTAACGCATGGCCGCCGCGCCGTCTCCATCCACAGACCCAAAGTTGCCGTGCCCGTCGATCAGCGGGTACCGGGTGTTCCAACTCTGTGCCATGTAGACCAGGGCTCCGTAGATGGAGCTGTCTCCGTGGGGGTGATATTTACCCATTGTATCACCCACGATACGCGCGCACTTCCTGTGCGGCTTATCCGGGGTATTGGAAAGCTCGGACATGGAGAAGAGCACCCTTCTCTGCACCGGCTTCAGGCCGTCCCGGACGTCCGGGATCGCGCGTGAGGTGATGACAGACATAGCATAGTCCACGTAGGACTGTTCCATGGTCTGTTTGAGCTCCACCTCATGAATCTTATCGTATACGTTTGCTTCCATAATGCTGTAAATCTCCCGTCGTTACGCGTCTACCGTCGCGTAGCGTGCGTTCTTTTCAATAAACTCACGTCTCGGCTCAACATTGTCGCCCATGAGGACGTTGAACGTGAGGTCGATGACCGCGGCCTCCTCTTCATCGTAAAGGACGCGGCGGAGTACCCGGCGCTCCGGATCCATGGTCGTCTCCCAGAGCTGGTCCTCGTCCATTTCACCTAAGCCTTTGTACCGCTGGACCTTGTTTGAGGAATCTCTGCCGATTTCCCTCATGATGGAATCGAGCTCTCCGTCCGAATACGCGTACCAGACACGGCGGTTCTTTTCGACCTTGAAAAGCGGCGGCTGCGCAAGGTAGACGTGCCCTTCCTTAATGAGCCCCGGCATGAACCTGTAGATAAACGTCAGAAGGAGCGTGCTGATATGCGCGCCGTCCACGTCGGCATCGGTCATCAGGATGATCTTGTCATAGCGGAGCTTTGTAATATCGAAATCGTCGTGAATGCCTGTGCCGAAGGCGGAGATCATTGTGCGGATCTCTTCGTTGTCATAGATCCTGTCGAGTCTTGCCTTCTCCACGTTCAGGATCTTGCCGCGGAGAGGCAGGATGGCCTGGGTCTTCCGGTCACGCGCGGATTTCGCGGAGCCGCCTGCGGAATCACCCTCGACGATGAAGATCTCGCACTTTGCGGGATCCTTGTCCGAGCAGTCCGCAAGCTTTCCGGCAAACGCGATGCTGTCGAGCGCGGATTTCCTTCTTGCGACGTCCCGGGCCTTTCTTGCGGCTTCACGCGCACGCTGTGAGCTGATGGATTTGTCGCAGATCCGTCTCGCAACAGCCGGATTCTGCTCCATATAGTAGGTCAGCTGTTCGGAAACGATGGAATCTACGGCAGTTCTGGCTTCAGAGTTTCCGAGCTTCTGCTTGGTCTGTCCCTCAAACTGCGGCTCCTCGATCTTCACGGAGATGATGGCTGCCATGCCTTCACGGATATCCTCGCCGGCAAGCTCTGGCTCATTATCCTTTAAGAGCTTGTTGTCGCGGGCATACTTATTGAACGTCTTCGTAATGGCGTTCCGGAAGCCGGTCAGATGCATGCCGCCTTCCGGCGTATTGATGTTATTGACGAACGAATAAATGGATTCCGTATATGTGTCGTTATGCTGGAACGCGACCTCCACAAAAACGTTGTTCTTCATGCCGCTGCAGAAGACCACGTCGTCATAAAGGGACTCCTTAGAATGGTTCAGATAACGAACGAATTCCCTGATACCGCCTTCGTAATGGAAGGAGGCTTCCTGCTTTTCTTCCCGCATATCACGGATCTCGATCTTGAGACCTGCCGTTAAGAAAGCCATCTCCTGAAGACGGGACGCCAGTGTATCGAAATCGAACTCAAGTATTTCAAAGATCTCATGGTCCGGGTGGAACGTCACGTGCGTCCCGTGCTTTTCCGGATCGCATTTATCCACTACCTTAAGCTCGTACGCACGGTTCCCCCGCTCATAGCGCTGCTTATAGATCTTCCCTTCATGGAAGATCTCGACCTCAAGCCAGTCGGACAGCGCATTAACTACGGACGCGCCAACACCGTGAAGACCGCCGGAGACCTTGTAGCCCCCTCCGCCGAATTTTCCGCCGGCGTGCAGGATCGTAAAAACGACCTCTACCGCCGGGATCCCCGCCTTCGGATGGATGCCGATCGGGATGCCGCGGCCGTTGTCCTCTACAGTGCATGAACCGTCCGCATTTAACGTAACTGTAATATGATCGCAAACGCCGGCAAGCGCTTCATCTACGGAATTATCGACGATCTCATAGACCAGGTGATGCAGACCGCGCTCAGAGGTCGACCCGATGTACATGCCCGGACGGCGCCTGACAGCTTCCAGACCTTCAAGGATCTGGATCTGGTTCTCATCATATTCCTGGTTTTCTGAAACTTCATAGTTCCGGTTTTCGTCTGCCATTTTACTATTCCTTTCTTGTAACCGATCCCTGCTTTACTTCGTAAACCATTCTCTCATGAAAATGCCGGCTGATAAAATCATCCAGCCCGGTGCAGGTAATAAAAGTCTGTATATCCTGAATGCTTTCGAGAAGACACGTCTGGCGGCTTGAATCGAGCTCGGAAAACACGTCGTCCAGAAGGAGGATGGGCGTATTTCCGGTCTTTTTCCGTACGATGGAGATCTCCGCCATCTTAAGAGAAAGCGCACTGGTGCGCTGCTGTCCCTGGGAGCCGTAGACCCGCGCGTCGATCTCATTCAGGATGAAGCTGAAATCATCCCTGTGAGGACCCACTGATGTAGTCTTCATCCGGATGTCCCGGTCTCTCGCCCGCCGGAGCTCCTCATAAAAGGAATCCTCTGAAACGTCCGGTTCATAAAAAAGCAGGAGCTTTTCTCTTCCGCCGGACAGATTTTCGTGGATCGGCAGGATGATCTCCCGAAGCTCGTCAATGAACGCACGCCTCTTCGCGATGATCTCCTTCCCATATCGGACCAGCTGCTCGTCCCAGACGTCCATGGTATCCTTAAGGGAAGGATCAAAGGAAAGGTCCTTCAGAAGCCTGTTTCTTTCCTCCAATGCCTTTCTGTAGCTGATAAAATCAGCCGTATAGACAGGATCCAGCTGGCAGAGCTCGGTATCTGTAAACCTTCTTCTTTCCTGCGGTCCTTCCTTGACGATCTGGAGATCCTCCGGAGAAAAGATGACCGCATTCAGCGTGCCTATAAAATCCCTGGTCCTCCGCAGCGGGACGCCGTTTACCGCGATTCCCTTGTTTCTGTCCTTTTTTAAGTGCATGTCTATCCGGATCCGGACGTCGTTCCGAAGCGCCATCACCTTGATGTGCGCTTCTTCCTCTCCAAACCGGATCATCTCCCGATCTTTTGCACTCCTGTGGGATTTATTGGCGGAAGCAAGATACAATGCTTCCAGAAGGTTGGTCTTCCCCTGCGCGTTTTCCCCGTAAAAGATATGCGCGCCATGCCCGAAATCCAGGTGAAGCTCTTCAAAATTTCTGAAATTGTGAAGGTCAGCGGATTCAATGAACATTTTATTTCAGAATCTCTACGGACTGTCCGTCATATTCTACAATGTCCCCGGCATACAGCTTTCTTCCTCGGCGGGTATCCACTTCGCCGTTTACGAAAACCTCTCCGTTCTGAATCACGACCTTCGCTTCAACTCCGTCCTCAACAAGGTCCGCAGCCTTCAATGCCTGGCCGAGCTTGATAAATTCATCCCTTAAGTGGATCTGCATGTCAGTCCTCCGTAAAGTTCACGGGAAGGATCACGTAGCTGTACGTTCCTTCATCATTTCTGATGGTGCAGGGGTAATTGTACTTCACCATGTAGATGTCGATCGTTTCATCGTCGATCACCCTTAATGCGTCCATAAACAGCTTCGGGTTGAAGGCGATCTTGATGTCCTTCCCGTCCTTCGCGACCGGGATGTTTTCATCCAGAGTGCCGATAGCTGACCGGAGCTTTAAGTTCATGACGTTATCGGTGATATTCATGATGACCGGCTTCTTGTCATTTTCATTGATGAGAAGAGTGGAACGGTCCAGGCAGTCCAAAAGGATCCTGTTGCTGATCCTGAAGTGCGTTTCATGCTCTTCACGAAGCATGGAGGAAACCTTGAAATATTCTCCGTCTATAAGACGGCAGACCACCTTTGTTTCTTCAAACTCAAACATGATGTGGTTCTCTGAGAAGGAGATCTCCATGTCATCGTCGTGATTTCCGGTGATGATCTTGCTGATATCATTCATGGCCTTGCCCGGAATGATGGCGCTGATCATCTTGTATTCCTCCCTGAGAGGACTGATGCGAACGGAAATGCGGTGGCCGTCCAGCGTAGTCAGGCGGATGCTGTCTCCCAGGATCTCCATGAAAACGCCGCCCATTACTGCGTTGAGTTCGCTGTCAGAGATCGAGAAGATGACCTGGCTGATCATCTCACGCAGCGTGTACTGGGAAATCAGGATGCTTTCCGTAACGTCTACGGAAGGAAGATACACAAAATCATCCGTTCCGCGTCCTGCAATATTGAAGACGACGTTGTCGCAGGAAATCTTCATCATGTCGTTTTCATCAGTCTCGATCACGATGTCGCTGTCCGGAAGCTTCCTTACGATGGAAGAAAAGAGAGATGCTTCAATGGCAACTCTGCCGGGTTCGGAAATAATGGCCGGAATGTTCGTTTCAATTCCGAGCGCCGTATCGTTTGCGGTCAGGCGGAGACTTTCGTCTTCAGCCTGTAAAAGAACGCATTTCAGGATGTCCATGGTGGTTCTTGACGGAACCGCACGGAGGACGATATTCATTCCTTTAAGAAGATTGTCTTTTGAACAGATTACTTTCATGAGTGATACACTCCTTTCCGGATCCACACGCGCGTATGGATCTATAAATATAGTCAGTCAGTAGAAGAAGCAGTAGGAGCTGTTTGTATGTGAAAAAGGGTTTTTCTTCTTCTGAAACACTGACAAAAAGGCTGATTAAAAGTGTATGGAAAAGTGTTTCAGGAACACACACGCTCCACAGAGAACGGGAAGATGAAAAAGAAGGGTGTTTTCATCTTTCACATGGTTCCACAGGGAATCTACAGCTGTTTCACACAGAATAAACACTTAATCGTGGACAGACTGATTCAGTTTCTTTTTCAGTATATCCACCGTATTCTTAAGATCAGGATTCCTTACCATCTCGTTTGTGATCTTGTCAAAGCCGTGGATGATGGTGGAATGGTCACGGTTTCCGAGGATCTTGCCTACGTCCTGCAGCGTGATGTCGTTGAACAGGCGGATCAGGTACATGGAGATCTGCCTCGGAAGAACGATCTCCTTGTTTCTCCTCTGGGATTTGATATCCTCGGAGCGTACTCCGTAATGCTCTGCCACCACCTGGATGATGTATTCCGGCGTGAGCTTCTTTTCTTCGTCAGGATTGATGAAATCCTTTAAAATTTCCTTTGCGATATCGAGCGTCAGAGGCGTATTCGGATGCAGCTTTGAGAAAGCGTAGATCTTATTGTGCGCGCCTTCCAGCTCCCGGATGTTTGTCCTGATATTGGTTGCGATGTACTGCAGGATCTCATTGTCGATCGTGTAGTCATCGTTGTCCTCCTTTTTACGGAGGATGGCCATCCTGGTTTCGTAATCCGGCGCCGTAATGTCGACGGTAAGGCCCCATTCAAACCGTGAACGCAGCCTGTCATCCAGCGTAGAGAAGCTCTTGGGCGGCTGATCCGAGCTGATCACGATCTGCTTACTGTTTTCATAAAGGAAGTTGAAGGTATTGAAAAACTCCTCCTGAGTTGATTCTTTTCCTATAATAAACTGGATGTCGTCAATAAGGAGCACGTCGATGTTCCTGTACTTGTTCCGGAACTCTGACATGGTCACGCCGTTTTTGTTTCGGATTGCGTCGATCACTTCATTCGTGAAAACTTCGCTGGTCACATATAGAATGTTGGCCTTCGGATTATTGCTCATAATAAAATGAGCGATGGAATGCATGAGGTGCGTTTTTCCGAGGCCCGGACCACCGTAAATAAAAAGAGGATTGTATTCCCTGCCGGGCGATTCCGCAACAGAAAGAGAAGCCGCATGCGCAAACTGGTTGTTCGCGCCCACAACAAAGGTATCGAAGGTATATTTCGGATTCAGATTGGAACGCGTGAAGTTGGAACCGTTTCCCTTGCCTGAAGACTTACTGCTGCCTGAGTTTCCGGCGTTCTGGATCTGCTCCGGCAGGATCTCCACGGTGCAGTCCAGTCCGATGATCTCCTCAATGGTGACCTGGAGCGGGATGGAATAGCGCTTTGTGACAAAGTTGATCTCAAAGTCCCCGTTGCCGCCGGTAAAGATGATCTGGACGATATTTCCGTTCCGGATGTTATATACTTCAAGGGGCATGATCCATGTTTTATAAGAGACGTTCGTAATATCGTATTCGTCACGTACTTTTTCTTTGATTCTCTGCCAGTTTTCTTTGAGTTTTTCTAACATTTCGATACCTTCTTGATAAAAATGTCTTCTCAGCCGCAAAAATCGATTTAAGGGCACTTTTCAGCGCTTACATTATACTATAAAAAAAACGGAAAGTAAAGAGTGGAAAACTTGTGGATAATGTGGATAACTATTTTGTTATTATTGTTTATAACAGTAAAAATACATATTTTCAGGCAAAAACACGACTTTTGTATGAACAATATCAGCATAGAACACATGGTTGGCATGTGTATACTGATAGACTTGAAATGTTTGAAAAATGGCGGAAAATCAAGTTTTTTTCAATACGGTTGTAAACATTTTATTCACTTTTTGTTGAAAACTGGAAAATAAATTCTCATTTTGTTTATAAGTATGTGGATATCCGGTGTATTTACGGTTTGAGCCTTATAAAGAAAAAATAACTTGACTTTACCCTTGAATTTTAATATAATTTTCGAGATGTCTCGCATTTTGATTATTTAAGGTAAGAAAGTGATCAGGAGGTATATCATATATGAAGATGACATTCCAGCCCAAGAAGAGATCTCATTCGAAGGTCCACGGCTTCCGTGCCAGAATGAGCACTGCAGGCGGACGCAAGGTCTTATCTGCAAGGAGAGCGAAAGGCAGAAAGGTATTATCAGCTTAAGGCCACTTTTTTGTGGCCTTTCATTAATTTGAGAGAAGAGTCAGGGAGAGCGGAAAGGTATGCGTAATATCGATTCGTTGAAAAAGACCCGTGAATTTGACCGGGTATACAAAGTCCGCTGCTCCGTGGCAAACAGATTTCTCGTCATGTACCAGGCGGAGGGGACGGGGAAGCTTGGGATCGTCGTCAGCAAAAAGGTCGGCAATTCCGTAGTCCGCCACAGACTGACGCGCCTCATAAGGGAGGCATACAGACTGAACAGGGAGATCATCCCTGAAGATCGGGACATCATCATCGTAGCACGTGAAGCTGCAAAGGAACAGGGGTTTACTGTAATAGAGCAGTCTTTTCTGGAGCTTTTGGAAAGGCATGCATTTAAAAGCAAAGAACTGAAGTGAGCATATGAAAAAGATTCTGATCGGCATGATCCGGTTTTATCAGAAATACCTTTCTCCGTTAAAGGTCCATACTCACTGTATTTTTACCCCCACCTGTTCTCAGTACGGGATCGAAGCCATAGAGAAGTACGGCGCCTTAAAGGGACTTGCCCTCACGGCCTGGCGGATCTTACGGTGCAATCCCTTCAACAAGAACGGGGGCTATGACCCTGTCCCTTAAAAAAAGGAGGAAAATCAGTTGGGTTTCACATTGGCAACAACCAGTACCTGGTTTCTGATCGGGCCAATCGCGACCGTTCTCGGATATCTCATGAACTGGATATTCGAGGGTTTAAATGCCATCGGCATCCCGAACATCGGTCTCGCGATCATTATTTTCACGCTCGTCATCAAGGTACTGCTGATTCCCTTATCCATCAAGCAGCAGAAGTATTCAAAGCTGCAGTCCATCATCGCTCCGCAGGTCAAGAAGATCACGGAGAAGTATAAGGGAAAGACGGACAATGCTTCCGTCATGGCACAGCAGAAGGAAACGAAGGAGCTATACGCACAGTACGGTACGAGCCCCACGGGCGGATGTCTGCAGACGCTCATCCAGATGCCCATCCTGTTCGCGCTGTACCAGGTCATTTACCATCTGCCCGGGTATATCACAAAGCTCAGAGAATACTACGGCGGCGTCGCCAAGGTGCTCATGGGCATCAAAGGATACGCGGAAAACGAAGTGCTTCAGGCACTTGCGGCGCAGAACACCATTACGGCTGCCAAGTCGCTTACTGTAGCACAGAAGCTTGCCGATGAAAAATACGTCATAGACATGATGTACAATTTCACCCGGCAGGAGTGGACGGAAGGTTTCCTTCCGATCTTCAACAACCCTCAGCTGACCGCTGCTTATGAAGCGGTTGCGGAGAGCATCAACAAAGTCAATAATTTCTTGGGCATCGACCTCACGATGACCCCCATGCAGCAGCTCTGGCCGGCCATCTTCATTCCGATCCTGGCAGGCGGCCTCCAGTGGCTTTCCAGCAAGCTGATGCAGAACGGCATGTCGTCAAACGGACAGAACGACCAGCAGGGCGGCATGATGAAGACCATGAACTATATGTTCCCGCTTATGTCGGTGGTCTTCTGCTTCATGTTCAACTGCGGTATCGGCCTGTACTGGGTCGCATCGTCCGGCATCCAGGTCATTATCCAGCTCATCGTCAACGCGTACATGAACAAAGTCGACCTCAACGAGATGGTCGCGAAGAACATTGAAAAGGTCAATAAGAAGCGCGCAAGGAAGGGCCTGCCTCCCCAGAAGGTCACAAACGTATCGAACCTGATGACCAGCCTCGAGGAAATGCAGAAGCAGGAAGAAGAAAAGAAGCAGTCTATTGCGGAGCAGACCAAGGCGGCAAGTGCTTATTACGAAGGAAAGAGTACTGCTAAGAAGGGCAGCCTTGCGGAGAAGGCGGGCATGGTCCAGCAGTATGACGAGCGCATGAAGGAAATGCGCGGCAAGAGCGGAAAGAGGTAAATAAGAAGAATGAGCGATCGTAAAACATTTATGGCGTCCTCCATTGAAGATGCGATCACACTGGCCACCACTACGCTGGGCGTGCCGAGCGACCGTCTGGAGTACGAGGTCATCGATAAAGGCGCGAAGGGATTTTTAGGGATCGGCAGCCGCCAGGCCATCATCGAAGCCTGGATGAAGGAAGAGACCGTGGAGATCCCCATCGTCCCAGTAAAGCCGGAGAAGAAGGAAGACAAAAAGCCTGAGGCCGCTCCTGTAAAGAAGCAGGAAAAGCCTGAAAGAAAGGAAGCTCCGGAGAAGAAGGAAGCCCCCAAGGCTCCCGAAAAGCGGGAAAAGAAGGAAGACAGGAAGCGCGAGAAGCCGGAAAAGCCGGCGCCGGCTCCCGAAAAAAAGCAGGAGCCCGCTCCTGAGAAGATCAAGACCACGGCGAATGACCAGGCGCATTTTGAGGAAGGCAAGCAGTTCCTGCTGGACGTCTTCGATAAGATGGGCATGAAGGTCAACGTGGAGTACAATTACAACGAAGAGGACAATTCACTCGACATCGACCTTTCCGGCGATGAAATGGGCGTCCTTATCGGTAAGCGCGGACAGACGCTGGATTCTCTCCAGTATCTGGTCAGCCTGGTCGTGAACAAGTCGGGCGAGCATTACATCCGTGTGAAGCTGGATACCGAAAACTACCGTGAACGGCGGAAGGAAACGCTTGAGTCTCTTGCGAAGAACATCGCCTACAAGGTGAAGCGGACCAAGAGGTCTGTCGCGCTCGAGCCCATGAATCCGTACGAGCGCCGGATCATCCATTCCGCGCTTCAGCCGGACAACTTCGTTATGACCAAGTCCGAGGGCGAGGAGCCGTACCGCCATGTGGTGGTGTTTTACAGGCGGAACCGCAACGGGGAAGAGAAGTAACCTATAAGGGAGACCGCAGGGTCTCCCTTTTTGAGTTTGTTCTATTCCGTACGCAGCGTGAGGAAAATGTGTCTCTCCGTGCTACACTTCGTTTCCTACTCGTCGCGCGCAGCTATCTGCCGCATCTCCTGCACAACTCGCTCCGCAGCACAGGTATTATTTTAGTCTATGTACTGGAAGCTGCGTCGCTCACTCGGGCCTTTTCAAGGCCCTCGGCCCGTTGGGCACAAGTGCCCGATGCGGCACTTAGCGCGCTCCTCCTGACGGAAGCCTCGCGAATCGCACGTACGAGACACATTTCTCCTTGACGCTGCTGTGCAATGCGTAAAAAGATATAATAATAGACATGTTATAAGAAGCAATAGAAGCGGTCTTCTTATAGGGTTAAAAGAATGGATAAGACGATTGCTGCCGTATCCACCGGGATGACGGCGTCTGGTATTATAATTGTGAGGATGAGTGGGGATCTGGCCGTGGAGATTGCCGCGGGGGTGTTCCGCGCCGGGAGGCGCGGGAAGGACCTCCGGAAGGTGAAGAGCCACACCATTCACCACGGGTTCATTCATGACGGAACGCGGGACCTCGACGAGGTTCTCGTTACAGTGATGCGCGCGCCGCACACCTACACCGGCGAAGACACCGTGGAGATCAACTGCCACGGCGGCGTGCTGGTGGCGAGCAAGGTGCTGTCCCTCCTGTTTGAGCGCGGCGCGGTGCCGGCGGAGCCCGGTGAATTCACGAAACGGGCCTTCTTAAACGGCCGCATGGATCTCGCGCGGGCGGAGGCCGTGGCGGACCTCATCAGCGCGAAGAATGAATTCGCGCTCCGGTCGTCCGTCTCCCAGCTGAAAGGCGCGGTCTCGGAAAAGGTAAAGAGCCTCCGGGAGCAGATCCTGGACAGGATCGCCTACATCGAAGCGGCGCTCGACGACCCGGAGCACTACGACCTCACAGGGTATTCGGAGACGCTTCTTACAGAGCTGTCCCCTGTCATGTCTGAGCTTAATGAGCTTATCCGGCACGCCGATGACGGCGCCGTACTCCGCCAGGGCATCCGTACCGTCATTTCCGGCAGGCCGAACGCCGGAAAATCTTCGCTCCTGAATATTCTTGCCGGATACGAACGGGCCATCGTCACGGAGATCGCAGGGACTACGCGCGACGTCCTCACGGAGGAGATCCTCCTCCGCGGGATCAGCCTGATCCTGATGGATACGGCCGGGATCCGCAAAACCGGGGACCGGATCGAGCAGATCGGCGTGGACCGGGCAAAGGAAGCCATGAGAGATGCGGACCTTGTGCTGTACATGGCGGATGCCGCGGAAGGGTTGACCGCGGAGGACCTTGAGGTCCTTTCGGGACTTTCCGGGAAGAGGGTGATCCTTTTGCTCAACAAGCAGGATCTTCTCAGCCGTGCGATGGACACGGATTCGCCGGAATTCATTCGCGAAAAAAATAAACTTGTGGCGTTCCCGGACGTACGCGTGCTGCCTATTTCTACGGTTACCCGGCAGGGCCTTCCGGAGCTCGAAGAAACCATTTCCGGCATGTTCCTGATGGGCGAACTTGGGTTTAACGAAGAAATTGTGATAACGAGTCTCCGCCAGAAGGAACTTTTGAAGGAAGCGCTTTCTTCGCTTCAGCTTGCGTGCGAGGCTGCGGAGTCAGGCGTGCCGGAGGACCTCCTGAATATCGATCTTCTGAACGCGTACGGCGCTCTCGGGAGGATCCTCGGAGAAGAAGTGGACGACGATGTGATCGACCGGGTGTTTGAAAAGTTCTGCATGGGAAAATAGGGAAAAAGATGCTTCAAATTGAAGAAAATTATGATATTGCGGTGATCGGTGCGGGCCACGCAGGCGTGGAGGCCGCGCTCGCTTCCGCGCGTCTCGGCTTCGAGACCGTCATGTTTACGGTCAGCGTAGATTCGATCGCGCTGATGCCCTGCAACCCGAACATCGGCGGGACGTCCAAGGGGCATCTCGTGCGGGAGATCGATGCCTTAGGCGGCGAGATGGGCAAAAACATTGACAAGACGTTCATCCAGTCGCGGATGCTGAACGTGTCCAAGGGCCCGGCGGTGCATTCGCTCCGCGCACAGGCGGACAAGCAGTGGTACACGCGGGAGATGCGGAAGACGCTTGAAGCACAGCCGCGGCTCACGATCCGCCAGGCGGAGGTCAGCCGGATCCTCGTGGAGGACGGAAAGGTGACCGGCGTTGCGACGCTTGCGGGGACTGTGTTCCGGGCAAGAGCGGTCATCGTCACCACGGGAGTGTACCTCAACGCGCGGTGCATTTACGGCGAGGTCAGCGAATACACGGGGCCGAACGGACTGAAGGCCGCGAACCATCTGTCGGATTCGCTTAAGGAGCTTGGGATCGAGCTCCGGCGCTTCAAGACCGGCACGCCCGCCCGGATGGACGGCAGTACCATCGACTATTCGAAGATGCAGGAGCAGAAGGGTGACCGGAGGATCGTCCCGTTCTCGTTTGAGACCGATCCTGCGTCCATACAGAAGGAGCAGGTGAGCTGCTGGCTGACCTACACGAACGAGGAAACGCACCGGATCATCCGCGAAAACATCGACCGTTCGCCGCTTTTTTCCGGCGATATCAAGGGCACCGGGCCGCGGTACTGCCCGTCCATCGAAGACAAGGTCGTGCGGTTTTCCGACAAGGACCGGCACCAGGTGTTCATCGAGCCGGAGGGTCTGTACACGCATGAAATGTACGTGGACGGGATGAGCTCGTCGCTTCCGGAGGACGTGCAGTATGCGATGTACCGGACCGTCCCGGGGCTCGAGCACGCGAAGATCGTGCGGAACGCGTACGCGATCGAGTACGACTGTATTGACGCGCAGCAGCTCAAACTGACGCTCGAGTTCAGGAAGATCTCCGGGCTGTATGCCGCGGGCCAGTTCTGCGGTTCCTCGGGCTATGAGGAGGCCGCGGCGCAGGGTCTCATTGCCGGGATCAACGCGTCGATGAAGCTTCAGGGCCGTAAGGAACTCGTTCTGGACCGGTCACAGGCGTACATCGGCGTCCTGATAGACGATTTGGTGACCAAGGAGAATTTCGAGCCGTACCGCATGATGACGGCACGTGCGGAGTACAGGCTCCATCTTCGGCAGGACAACGCGGACCAGCGGCTGACTGCGATCGGGCACGAGATCGGCCTGATCTCAGACGAGCGGTATGCACGGTTCCTGGCGTACGTCGCACAGGTCGATCATGAGACCGCGCGGATGGAGGAGACGTTTGTAGGGCAGACTCCGGAAACGGCGGCGCTCCTTGAAAAATACGGCTCCACACCGTTAAAGTCCGGAGCGACGCTCGCCGAGCTCATCCGCCGGCCTGAGCTTTCTTATGAGGCGCTTGCACCGCTGGACCCCGATCGCTCGGCCGATATTTCCGAGCGGGCCGCGGAGCAGGTCAACATCCGCATCAAGTATGCGGGCTACATCGAACGGCAGATGCGCCAGGTCGAGCAGTTCCGGAAGATGGAAAAACGCCTGATCCCGGAGGACATCGACTACGACGAGGTGCCGAGCCTCCGGATCGAAGCCCGGCAGAAGCTCATGAAGATCCGGCCGGCGTCCATCGGACAAGCCTCCCGGATCGCGGGAGTATCGCCGGCGGACGTATCCGTGCTTTTGGTGTGGCTTTCGAGGAAGGGATGACGGACCGAAAGACCGGGACGCGTGAGAACAGGTGAAAAGGAGAAGGCAGAGAAATGCCCGAAGAGTTCTTAAAAGAAGTCTTTAAAGAAGCCGGAATGATTCTTTCCGAGGCGCAGGTCCGTGCGTTTCTGCGCTACTACGAGCTCCTTACAGAGCGCAATAAGGTCATGAACCTGACGGCCATCACGGAATTTGAGGAAGCCGCAGTGCGCCACTTTGCGGACTCCTGCATACTCTTCTCCCCTGCGTTATCCGATGCGCGGGAGGCGGCCGGGATCCGAGACGATTCGCTTCTCATTGACGTAGGGAGCGGCGCAGGATTCCCGGGACTTCCCTTAAAGATCCTGAAGCCTGAGCTTACCGTGGTCCTCCTGGACGCGCTGCAGAAACGGGTGGACTTCCTGACCGATGTAGTTACAACGCTCGATCTGAATCGGACGGCTGCTGTGCACGCCAGGGCCGAGGAAGGGGTGCGTCTAAATCTCGCGGAAATACTGGGAAAAGGCACAATATCCTGTGGCGATGTAACTACAATGTCAATACAAAATGCGGATTTGAAGCTTGTAGGTCAGAACCGGGAAAATGAAGGAGTGACCCTTCTCCGGGAGGCCTTCGACCTCGCGGTCTCCCGCGCGGTCGCGCATCTTTCCGTCTTGTCGGAATACTGCCTTCCCTTTGTCCGTGTGGGCGGTTGCTTTGCGGCCTATAAATCCGGAGAGATCGATGCGGAACTCCGTGAAGCGGAAAATGCCCTCACGATCCTGGGAGGTGAGGTCGTCTCCGTTAAACGCTTTACGCTCCCTCGCTATGGTGATGCCCGCAGCATCGTCTTCATCAAAAAAGTCCGGCATACGCCGGACAAATACCCCCGAAAGGCCGGAAAACCCGGAAAGAGCCCGCTTTAACTGCGGGCTCTTCTTTGTTTTGTTCTCATGATTATTTCTGTATACACGACAGAATTTTTCAAGACATTTCTCACACGTTACGAGCTGAATCCCGGTACATACTTCTCTTACAAATACGCCCTGATCTCCTCCGCCCGGATCTCCCGGAGCTCCCTGCCGGATCTCACCGCAAGCGCCGCGGCGATGCCGTCGGCCTCCCCGATCCCGACCGCGATCGGCATGACCCGGAAGTTGGAGTGTGCCATGTGTGTGCCTGAAATATTCCTGCCGGACAGGAGAAGCCCGTCGAGCTTTTCCGGGACCATGCAGCCGTAGGGGATCGTATAGCCCTTCGGCTGGCTGAAATGCTTCTGGACGCCGGTTGCGTCGAGCGACGCGCCGGTCAGGTTGTGCACGTCAAAGTTGAACCAGGCATCCAGAACCACCGCGTCCTCAAACTGGCGCGCGGTCAGGATGTCTTCCTCCGTGATGGTATAAAGTCCCTTAAAGTGGCGCGTCTCACGGATCCCGATGAGCGACGCGGCGCTCAGGATATAGCAGTTTTCGTAGCCCGGCGCGTACTCGCGAAGGAAGCGGACGATCGGCTCCATCTGGCTCCGACACACCTGCTCCGCGCGCGTCAGGTCCTCCGCCTTCGTCCCGTCGATCCCTGTGCAGTTCGTCATATTGAGCGTCACCACGCCGGGGAGCGTGGACCGGTACAGCAGTAAGTGCCCGGCCGGATGCGGAAGCTTCTTAAGCGCCAGGTGCTGAAGCTCGCCCTTTTCCGTTTCCACCTCCGTCTCAAAGGACCCCGGGAAGACAGCCCGGTCATAATCGACTCCTCCCACCTTGAACATGATGGACGCCGGCTGCATCAGCCCGTCGGATTCGCGGCCCAGAAAATATTCCGCGCCGGCCATCGCCGCAATATCGCCGTCCCCGGTCGCGTCGATGATTACTTTTCCGAGGTATGCGCTTCTCCCGCTCTTGTTTTCCACGATGATCCCGCTGACCCGGCCGCTCTCCCGGATGACGCCCGCGGCAAACGTATAGAGGAGCAGGTCCGCATGAACTTCCTCGAGCATTTCCAGATAGACGATCTTTAGGATCTCCGGGTCGATCTGGATCACGGATTCCCCGTTTCCGAACGGCGACCGCGCCGCCTGCCGTGCCTTGATTTCCTCATACAGGCGGCTCTCACAGCGGCCGGTCCAGTGGCTCATCATGCCGGACGTGGAGATCCCGCCCACATTTCCGAGTGCCTCCACCACCAGCACGTGCATGCCGAGTCTCCCCGCCGACACCGCCGCAGCCATGCCGGACGGGCCGGACCCCGCCACGATCACGTCATATTCCCCTTTGACCGGAAGCTCGCGGGCTTCCTCGTGATAATATTTCATGAAGCCTCCTTACACCATAAAACTGGACGGGCAGCCCTTCGACTGCCCGCCTTGTGATGTCAAATGAATTACTCGCCCTTCTTTAAAAGCCTGTAGAAGCTGTAGGAAGCGCCCCAGGAGAACGGGATGTTGAACACCCGCTCCAGCGGCTCTTCGCGGTGGGACGCGCTGTCGCCAAAGTGCATCGGCCGCGGGTTGATCCTGAGCGGCTCCGTGAAGCGCATGCCGGTCTCGATGTTTTCGAAGCCGATGTACTCTTCGCCGCGGATGATGATCTCCGCCTCCTGCTTGAAGTCGCTGAAGTTATAGAGGCCGAAGGTATCATTGTCGTACAGGTACAGGTTGTACTGCGGAGTGACGCCTAAGTAAACCTTCTGGTACCTCGCGAAATCCTTCGCGATCTGCGTCATCGCATCCCGCGGGATCTTGTAAAGGTCGCCGAAGTTGTCCGGAATGTTCCAGATATTCAGGAGGCCCTTGCCGTAATAGTCCTCCGTCATGACCGCGAAGCTGTTGTCATCCATGAAGCCCAGCACGTCGTACCAGGTCGCGTTGTTCTTGTGCGTCATGACCGTGTAGGTCGCGGGCTGGTCCGAAATGCTGACGTTTCTTGTAGAAACGTTCAGGTTCGCGGACTGGTAACGCGTGATGGTGACCTTGCGGTTCGTGGGACGGACGGAAGTCATATCCGAGAAGCCCTTGTCGATGGTTTCGCGCATGAAGCCCGAGGTGACGATCGCATGACCGCCGTTGTAGACGTATTTCTTCAGCTTTTCAACAACGTCCGGATCCTTCGCGCTGTTCTGCGTCAGGAAAATGGTCTTCGCGTTTTCATCGAAGTACGGCACCGGCTCAAGCGGAATACCGCACATGCCCACGTAGTTGATCAGCTGATCCTCGCCCTCGGAATCATGCGGCTCGTAGGTCGAGACGCCGATCGGCTGGCCGACCTTGTCCATGATCCTGTCCACGTGCTCGAGGTCGATACCGAGAGCGCCTAAAGCCGGATGGTTGAGATAGGACGGGAAGTTGAAGAGCATCAGTTCTCTTGCGCGCGCGAAGTAGGTCAGCTCAGCCTGCTCCAGAAGGACGCTGATGTTCCGCTGCGAGCCGCCCAGGTCGATCCAGCCGCCGCCGTTTCTGCCGGGGGCCACGTTCTCGAGCCAGCGGATCAGGGAGTAGGAAAGGTAGCGCTGAAGATGCTGTCCGTTATAGTTGCTGTTGCGGGACTCCGTGCCGGTATAGATCATATCGAAGATCTCCGCCTGATCCTTCGGGTTGTAGCCCGTCTCCTGGAAGGATTCATACCAGTTGGGATATTTAATGATGAAGTTCAGCTTCGGATTCTCTTCCTTTGCCGCTTTCACAAGCCTTTCCGAGACTTCCTTTGCGACCTGGAGCTTGTACTCTGCCCAGCTCTTGTCGCCCTTCGCGTCCACGCACATCTGGCAGCGGCAGGCGGAGAAGAAATAGTCGTCCAGAATGATCTCGTCGAAGTTCCGTGCGGTATGGCGGACGATCTTTTCCAGCGCGTCGCGGTGCGCCGGATCCGTGAAGCAGTAAGTGTCAAAAATGGACGGCTTCGGCTCGTTATTGACAAGGCCGGTGGTCGTGATGCAGCCGGAGGTCTCGATACCGTTCCGCTCAAAGACTCTCTTTACGAGCTGAAGCTGCTCGCTCGGAATGTCCACGAGCGCGCGGTGGGACTCGATATACACCTTATCGAGCTTGACGTGCTTCTTGTAAAACTGAATGTCCCGTTCAACCTCTTCCTCGGTCTTTCCGTTCACATAATACGCGTAGACCAGAGATGCGAGCTTGAAATTTCTGTAGTGTTCCATGATGCTCTCCTTTTGTGTATTTGTTGTTATGCCGCGGGAGATCAGGTCTGTCTCCGCAGCTGGAAACCTTGGTTTACGGGGAGTTCGAAATGCTTCCCGGGTCACATCTTAAGCAGCTCTTCCGCAAAGTAGCCGCGGGAAACTGCCTTTCTTCCCGTGCCGTCTACTATTAAAAGGCGGACGAACGACGTCTTTTCCGTCCCGGCGGCGATGGTATCGCGGAGATACTCTGTCAAATCGAACGACGCCCGAGTCAGCGGGAAGCCGCTCTTATTTGTTTCCCGCGCCGCGAACCGCCGCTCGGACATGATGAAGATCTCGCGCGCGTCGGTGCACTCGACCTCAAGGGTCTTTGTTTCTGAGTCAAACGTGATGTCCTTGATCTCCGGCCCCCAGGAAGCATAGACGTCCTGATTTTTCATGGCGTTAAAGACAGCCTCGTAGGTCAGCTCCTCTGCATGGATGTAGGTCGCCCCGCCGCAGTAATCCTGTCTGGAGTGGCCATCGTCGGAAGCGGACGGCGCGCTGTGGCTGCCGAGCCACAGGAAGTCGTGGTAGACGTGGTCGCCGGCATCCAGCGCCCAGCCGCCTATGTAGCAGCCGGAGTTATAGACCTCCACGAAATCCGCGCCTTTGATGTCACAGTAGTCCGGATAGTGCTGCGTGGACCACATCGGATGGCAGTAGCAGGTCAGGAAGCCGTGCGCGTGCGCGTCCTCAAAGAGGTGGTTCACGTCATCCACGGAATAGCCGTGCGGACAGTCGCCCTTGTAATAGGGCTGGATGTGTTTCCGGGCGTTCCCCCAGACAAAGTCCGGATTCGGCCAGGGGTAATATGTTGTATCTGCAGTTGGTGCAAAGCACAACATATGGTAGGTACGCTTGAATGAAAACGGAATTTCCGGAGGAAGCTCTTCGGTAAATTCGTATTCGAAGCCGGTCAGCGCGATAAAATTACTGTCTGTGAGCTCGCTGTGGGAGACCATGACGTCATGATCCGTATATGCGACGATCTGATACCCTTGCTTCCGATAGATCTCCTTGATCTCTTCCGGGGTCTCATTGCCGTCTGAAAAGACGGTGTGATTGTGCAGGTTAGCCTTGTAAAATCTGCCTTTTTCAGGAAACAGACTCTTTTTCATTTGATCTCCTCCGATCACCCATTCAAAAACGAGCCCAGCACATAGGCGTTCCGGGTTTTCCGGAGGACGTAGGTGTATTCGGAGTTCAGTGCTTCTTGTCCCGCTATGGTCAGGCGGACCTTAATGTAACCGTCAGCCTCATTGGGAAGGAGGCTCGACACGGCGCCCAGACGGATATTCGTCTGTGGGGCCACGCTGTCAAAGGGGAAATCCCCAAGATGTACAAAACCGTTTCCGGCATCCATTTCCACGCGGACAGTGCCGCCGGGCAGGGCTTCTATGTTCGAATCGTTCAGGATCCAGACTTCGCCGGTAAAATCGGTTCCGCCCATAAAGCGCTGGTGCGGGACCTTTATGGACGTCATGCTGTCCCGGAGTGCTTCCTTGACCGCGTAATAGGACGGGCGCGGCTTTGCCGGATACGAGACGATCGCGAGCGAGCAGATCATGGGCCAGACTTCATTGAAGCACCAGTTCAGGGCCATCGCGCAGTGCGGCCACTGGCGGCGCATCTCCTCGAAGTTCGAGCGGTAGCTCATGGCCTGCAGGAACTGGGTCTTTTCGGAAAGGTCGGCGATGTCCGTATACCCTCCGAAGTAGTAATCGACGTCATGGAAGATCTCTCCGTCCGGCTGCCATTCGCTGAAGTTGTGGTGCGCGATCCAGACAGGATCCCCCGGCGTGAGGTTTTTGAATTCTTCTTCGGAAAGCTCCCATTTGAGCTGTTCGATATCCGAGACGCCGCCGCAGCCGAACTCGGTGTAGGCCGTGTTATGGCTCCGCGCGAACACCTGCATGCTCTCTTCTTTACCGTTGTAATTGTTATAGCTTCCGTGCGCCATGCCGTTTAAGGGAGACGTCATGATGTAAGGCGTGTAGCGGTCTTCCTCATAGGTGAGGGCGTCCAGAAGGCGCAGTGCGTGATGCTGGTCGGTCATGCGGGACCAGACGTTGAAGAGTTCGTTGCCGCCGCAGTAGAAGGCCAGGCACGGATGTGTCCGAAGTCTCCGGATGATGGAAAGCGCCTCTTTTTTGAGGACGCGGAGGTAAGCATCGTCGTCCGGATATTCGTTGCAGGCCAGCGGGAACTCCTGCCAGATCATGATGCCCATTTCGTCGCAGAGGTCGTAGAAGCTCTCCTTGTTGATGAAGCCGCCGCCCCAGATCCGGAGAATATTCATGTTGGCGTCCTTCACGAGGGACAGCAGGCGCTCGTACATCTCCTTCGTCATCTCGCCCGGGAAAATACAGGTCGAAACGTAATTGGAGCCCTTCAGGAAGATCCGCCGGCCGTTCTGCTTCAGGGTGGCCGGGGCGTCGGAGCGACTCTTCGGGAAGTCCTTAGGCTCCGCCCAGGAGCCTTCGTTCATGACGAGCTGCACTCTCCGGAAGCCGATGCGCCGTGTGCGTTCGGAAAGGCACTCCCCGCTCTCGGAAAGCGTCCGTACGACGATGGTATAGAGGGGCTGCGCACCGTATCCTGTGGGATACCATTTCTCTACGTTTTTGATAACGCAGTCCGCCGCAAATTCTCTCTCTGCGGCTTCTCCGTTGCCGGAAAGAACAGACGCGCCGTCCGGGCCGAGGACTTCATAGGAGACGGGGCCGTCGTCGGAGGTGTCCGCCTGGATCGTAAGCTTAGCGTCCGCAAGGTCCTCCGTAAGTACGTAAGAAGCCTCCAGTGCTTCTACGGAGAAGCTGCTGCCGATCGCAAGGTACGCTTCGTCCCAGATGCCGCTCGGGATGAGCCTGGGATGCCAGTCCCAGCCGTAGCTGGCCGCGGATTTCACGCTGTTGCGAGCCTGGTCGCGGCAGTCGGAATCGTCCGCTTTCGGGACCGGGTACAGGAGCACGCGGAGCGTATGCGTCCCGCCGGCAAACGCGGAAACGTCCAGCCGGACCTCGGAGAACATGCCTTCGTCCCGGAGGAGCTCCGTGTCATCGATGGAGATCACGTATCTGTAGTCGATAGCCTTGAACACGAGCCAGGCCTTTTCTGCGTCCCCAAGCTCAAAGGACAGCGGCGCCTCGTAAAGCCAGAAGACGTCCTCCATCCATTTGTACTGTTCAAAATTCAGCCCTTTGTAATAGGGCCTGTAGTCGTGCGCGCGGCCGTAGTCCAGCTGCACCGCGCCGGGGACTTCGGCAGGGACCCATTCCTCCGGTACGGAAGACGCGTCCTTCATGAAGCCGAGCCGCCAGATAAAGGTCTGTTTTCGCATAAAAATCCTCCTTTTCGGGTGGAGTTAAATCAATTATACTATATCGGCACTTGTTGTCAAGAGTGCACAAAAAAAGACGCAGAATAGTACAAAAGTGCACAACGGTTGCACAAAAGTGCGGAAGGCACAAGCCTTCCCCCGGCGGGGAAAGGTGCCGGCAGACGCCGGCGGATGAGGGGGCGGCTTTCCCTCTCCGAACGAATCTTTTTCCTATAGAAATAATACATCGCATGTGCTATAATAAATAGTCAATATAAAGTGGCTGTCTGTCGGCCTTGACAGATAACATAAAACAACAGGAGGCCCTATGGGACGAATCATTGCGATCGCCAATCAGAAAGGCGGCGTCGGGAAAACGACCACGGCGGTGAACCTTTCCGCGGCGATGGCTGAAAAAGGAATGAGGGTGCTTCTTGCGGATCTGGACCCGCAGGGGAATTCCACCAGCGGGCTGGGCGTAGACAAAAGCACGGACGGAAGCATCTACGACCTCCTCGTAAACGACTACGGCATAGAACAGTGCATCAGGCGAAACGTCTGGATGTCGCTTGACCTCCTGCCCTCCACGGTGGATCTGGCCGGTGCGGAGATAGAGCTTCTGGACTTCGACCGGCATGAGTTCATCCTGAAAAGAAAGCTTGCGGACGTCAAGGACGATTACGACTACGTCCTGATTGACTGCCCGCCCTCCCTGAACATCCTGACGGTGAACGCGCTCACTACGGCGGATTCCGTACTGATCCCCATCCAATGCGAGTTTTACGCGATGGAGGGGCTGACGCAGCTTATGTATACCATTCAGCTCGTACAGAAGAAGCTGAATCCGAAGCTCAGCATAGAAGGCGTGGTCTGCACGATGTACGACGGCCGGACGAATTTTTCCCAGCAGGTGGTGGACAGCGTCCGGGAATACCTTCAGGACCTGGTCTATCAGACCATCATCCCGAGAAACATTCGGCTTGCGGAAGCGCCCAGCCACGGAATACCCATTCTGGAGTATGACAAGCGGTCCGCCGGCGCGGAGGCCTACAGAAGGCTCGCAGCAGAGGTGATCGCGGCGAAAAGATAATGGTAACGTTCCACGTGGAACATCTGACGCATAAAAGGAAAAAAGGAACTTATGGCAGCAAAAACGAAAGGCCTCGGCAAGGGTCTTGGGTCGCTCCTCGGGGACGTCGCGAACCTGGAAAAACAGCATGAAGGGCCGGCGTTGCCCGGCACTGAAGAAAGAATGGTCAGGCTGCGCCTGGTGGAGCCGAACCGAAGCCAGCCCAGAAAGGAATTTGATGAGGCGGAGCTTCAGGAGCTCGCGGACTCCATCACGCGCTACGGCGTGATCCAGCCGCTTATCGTCCGGGAAAAGGACGGGCACTTCGAGATCGTGGCCGGAGAACGCCGGTGGCGCGCGGCCAAGCTCGCAGGCCTCCGGGAGGTCCCGGTCATCGTCCGGGAGTACTCCGAACGCGAGGCGGCGGAGGTCTCTCTGATAGAAAACATCCAGCGGAAGGACCTGAACCCCATAGAAGAAGCCGAAGCCTACCAGAAGCTGTTGGACGAATACGGCATGACGCAGGAAGCGCTTTCCGAGACGCTCTCGAAGAGCAGGACGGCCATCACGAACACGATCCGCCTTCTGAAGCTCCCGGAGCCTGTCCGCGGCATGGTGGCCGACGGTACCCTCTCTACGGGACATGCGAAGGTACTCCTCGGGATCACGAATGAAAAAGCGCTCACGGAGGCGGCCAGAGAAGTTGTTGAAAAGTCCCTGAGCGTCCGGGAGACGGAGACCCTGGTCCGGACGGCTGCTGCAAAGAAGCCCAAGACCCGAAAAAAGACGCTCCCGAAGCAGGCGGCGTACGACGATGCGGCGAAGAACCTTTCGGACAGGCTCGGGACAAAGGTGTCCATTAAAAGGCGCTCTGAAAACGCAGGGAAGATCGAGATCGACTTCTATTCGCTGGAGGACATCGAACGGATCCTGGAGCACATCCGATGAACATCCCGGAACGGATACTGAATATACGGAGGAAACGGTTTGGAAAAATTACAGGCATTCTTTGAAGCGGCACAGCCCGCAGCGATCTACGTGGCTATCTTTGCC
The DNA here is from genome assembly GCA_017441825.1 of Lachnospiraceae bacterium. Lineage (GTDB taxonomy): Bacteria > Bacillota > Clostridia > Lachnospirales > Lachnospiraceae > UBA1267. Next base: position 9,602 of record JAFRVD010000003.1, on the reverse strand, counting down.
GTCCTTCTCTGTCTTCTGGCGTTCACCCTGGTCGCTATCCTGTTCGTGCGCCTGAAGCAAAATCAGGCCCGGCTTGAGTATCTCATGCGCGGGACAGACGGGGATTCGCTGGAGGAAGTGCTGAGGAAGGTCATTTCAGATAACGAGAAGGTCAAGATCCAGCTGAAGAACAACGTGGACGAGATCGTCAGGATCAATGAAAACCTGATGACGTCCTACCGGAAGATCGGCGTGGTCAAGTACAACGCCTTTCCGGGCATGGCCGGCAAGGTCAGCTCCTGCATTGCCCTTCTGAACAACGAAGACAACGGGATCATCATCAACTCGATCCACGGGCCGGAAGGCTGCTATACATACGTCAAGGAAATACTGAACGGAAAGTCCATCAACGCGCTTACGCGCGAGGACGAAGAAGCGCTGAGGATCGCGCTTCAGATGGAGATCCAGGAATAAAAACACCGCGGCGTTCCACGTGGAACATGCGGAAAAAAAGAGGACGTCACGGCGCACGCGATGCGCCGCCACGAACAAGAAGGAAGGACGTACAATGATCTCGAAGGTAAAAGAGGTTCCGGAATTATGGACCCGGAAGGTCAGTAACGTATACATCGGCACCGGAAACGGACTGCTGAAGAAGAACATCAAACGCGCGGTGGACGCGCTGGGCGGATTCCGGAAATTCATTAAACCCGGCCAGAGCGTCTTCCTGAAGCCGAACCTGACCGCCACCCAGGAAGCTATTACGGGCGGCGTCACGGACATCAATTTTGTCATGAAGCTGATCGAGCTGATCCGCGAGGAAAGCGAACCCGGCCACATCATGGTGGGCGAAAACACCGGCCAGGGCGGCGCGATGGGCAGATATTTTGTCTCCCACGGCTGGACTGCCATGTGCGAGCGCTACAACGTGGAGCTCGTAGACTTCGAAAAGGACGAATGGGGCGACTATCCTCTTGAAAACGCCATGGTCCTGGATGTCGTGCACCTTCCCAAAAAGCTTGTGGAAGCGGACGTCTTCATTACGCTGCCTGTTCTCAAGAACCACGACACGGTCTGCGTGACCGGCGCCATCAAAAACAGCTTCGGCCTGATCCCCATGCTGGACCGCCGCGAGCTGCACAGGCTGCGCGCCGTTGAACAGAGCCTGGTGGACATCAACCGGGTCCGGAAGCCGGACCTCTCCATTGTGGACGGGCGTATCGGCATGGAAGGAATTGCCGGCGGCTCCCGCTTCGACCATCCGCGTTACGCGAACCGGATCATCGCCGGGGACGATCCCGTGGCGGTGGACGTGGTCTGCGCCCACGTGATGGAGCAGAACCCGCGCGTCTGCTATCTGCAGTGGTGCGACGACTATAAGCTTGGCAACGTCAACCTGGACTACGTGAACATCTGCGGGATGTCCCTTGAAGAAGGCAAAGTACGCTTCATGTCTCCCGGAGAACAGTTCGCGGAGATGACGGACGACCGCGTCCACATGTACGACCTGGGCGCCTGCTCCCGCTGCATCAGCCTGACGCAGGGGATCATGCACCGCTTTGACGACCCGGCCACCATCATGACGCCCACAGACATCGTCTACGGTCCCGGCGAATGGACTGCTGAGGAAAAGGACCGCCACAAGGGCTGCATCCTGGTGGGCGACTGTATTCAGGAGAAATACAGGGGCCTGGGCACCTTTGTGCCGGGCTGTCCCGTGTCCGAGGACGCGATCTTTGACGCGCTTGAAAAGGAGGGCACGCTGTGCCACAAGTGCCTGGGGCTCACCCGCGAATTCATCGCCCGCCATACCGACGATGACATTTCCTTCCTCCGCATCATGGCGAACAACCAGACCGTTTACAAGGGCAAGGATTACCACGGAGAAGCTACGGACCACATCCTCCTCATCGGCCACTGCATGAGGGAATACTACTTTAACCACAAGTTCCGTACGCTTGCGGAGTTTGAAGACTGCGGCATCACAACGGATTTTGACGACCTGGTCGCCTTCATCAATTCTCATGAAGTGACTCAGGATATGATCGAGGAAGCGTACCGGAAACTCCGCGCGCACTATGAAAAGGAGCAGGCGGAAAAGCATGAAGAATAAACATCTGCTGTTTAATATTCTGATGTCGGTGATCTTCTTTCTGTTCATCCTGTGTACGTCCATCTTTATCGTGCTTCTCCTGAAGCCTTTGTACAGCCTGGACCTGAAGATACTTAAGATCCCGGAGACCTCCGGATACTCCGCAGAGGTCTGTAAGAAAAACTACAGCATCCTCATCGACTACAACATGTTCTGGGGACCGAAAACGCTGAATTTCCCGGACTTTGTCATGTCCGAGAACGGTGCGGTCCACTTTGCGGAAGTGAAGCGGATCTTTGTTGCGGCGGAGATCATATCCATCGTCACCGCGGCCCTGACGGCCATCGGCTTTATCAAGTCGAGGACCATCAGGACGTACGCCTGGATCCCGGGCGGCGTCGTACTGACGCTTGCGATGGTCGGTATTGTGGGAGTGGGCTGCGCGTTCTTCTGGGAGAAGACGTTCGTCCTCATGCACCACATCCTCTTTAAGAACGATTTCTGGCTGTTCGACCCCTCGACCGATCCGGTCATTAATATCCTGCCGGACCAGGTCTTCCTGCACCTGGGCGCCGCCATCATGGCGTTTATGGTGCTGTTTATGATCGCGGGCATGATCGTCTTTGCAGTCTTCCGGAAGAAGCCCGCAAAGAAGGCGTAAAGGAGCGTCCCATGGGAAAGATTTTTTATCTGATCGGCAAAAGCGCGACCGGGAAGGACTCGATCATGGAGCGGCTCCTCGCCGATGACACCCTGGACCTCCACAGGATCGTCCAGTACGCGACCCGGCCCATCCGGGACGGCGAGGAGGAAGGCCGCGAATACCACTTCATCACGCCGGAACGCTCCGAGGAACTCGAGCGCGACGGCCTCGTGATCGAGTGCCGTGCGTACAACACCGTGCACGGCATCTGGAAGTACATGCTGGTCCGGGACGGACAGATCGACCTTTCCGAAAGGGATTACATCGCCGTCGGGACCATCGAATCCTACACGAAGGTGCGGGATTTCTTTGGCGATTCGTCAGTCGTACCCATCTACGTCTTTGTCGAGACCGGCGAACGCCTTGAGCGTGCCCTCCGCCGAGAACGGAACCACCTGAACCCGAAATACGCGGAGATGTGCAGGCGGTTCCTCTCAGACGAGCAGGATTTTTCCGATGAGAGCCTCCGGGAGGCCGGCCTCATGGACGCAGACGGAACAGTCCGGAATGCGTTTGAAAACGTGGACCGCGAAGAATGCATCGCGGAGATCCGGGCATTCATTTTGAAAGAAAAGGAACAGGGCCAGCCGGGATGACAGAGATCTACGGAAACGACAGCCTGCTTGAAAGCCTCCGGAATGCGGCGTGCAAGGGACAGGTGTCTCACAGCTATATCCTGAACGGCGCGGACGGCACCGGGAAGCTTCTGATCGCGCGATACTTCGCGCGGCTCCTGCAGTGTACCGGCGAAGAAAAGCCGTGCGGACACTGTCTTTCCTGCCTGCAGGCGCTCTCCGGGCACCATCCGGACATCATCGAGGTCGGGCACGAAAAGCCGAATCTGTTCGGCGTGGACGACGTGCGCACGGGCATCAACCAGACCGTGCAGGTCCGGCCGTACAGCAGCCCGTACAAGGTCTACATCCTGGACGAAGCCGAAAAAATGAACCAGCAGGCGCAGAACGCGCTTTTAAAGACCATCGAGGAACCGCCGGATTACGTAGTGATCCTGCTCCTTACCTCAAATGCGGAAAGCTTCCTCGAGACCATCCGCTCCCGCTGCGTGCGGCTTGACGTAAGGCCGCTTCCGGAAGACTTCATCGAAGAGCTCCTCTTAAGACGCGGGGCGGAAAAGCAGGACGCGGTCAGGGCAGCCCGGCTTTCCGGGGGATCTCTTGGGAAAACGTTTTCCATGCTGGAGTCGGAGCCCTTCAGGAAGATGTCCGAACTGACGTTCGGCATCCTGCGGGACCCATTGAAGCTTACTATGAAGGATATCCATGCGTTCCTCGGGGAAATGGAGAAGCTCCGGGAGGAAACGGAAAACATGTTCTCTCTCATGGAGCTCTGGTTCCGGGACGTGATGGTTATGAAGGCCGGAAAAGGTGAAGCACTGCTGCTCTTCCGCGAAGAACAGGACCATATCCGCGCGCAGGCGGCCCGGATGAGCTACGCCGGGACAAACCGCGTGTTCGATGAGATCAGTCACGCGCGGGAATGCTTAAACGCGAACGTTAATTACGAGCTCACGCTGGAGCTCCTTCTCATTGCGGTGAAGGAGTGCGCGGAGGGCAGATGATCTATATAAACAGTACAGGCCGCGGGTAATTTGCGGCAGAACGGAGAATTTATGGCAACAGTCATCGGCGTTACTTTCCGCCGCCAATGCAAAGTGTATTATTTTGACCCGAACGGACTTGAAGTCAAAAAGGGGGAAGGCGTTATTGTTGAGACCGCGCAGGGGATGGAATTCGGCGACGTCATGATGGGAAACCGGGAGCTTCCCGACGATAAGATCGTGGGCACGCTGAAGCCCATCATCCGCATTGCGACGGACGACGACCGCGACCAGCGCGCGCTCAATGAAAAGAACGAGCGCGACGCCATCCGGATCTGCAGGGAAAAGGTGGCGGCGCATCACCTTGAGATGAAGCTGATCCGTGCGGAATACGCCTTCGACCGGACCAAGCTCACCTTCTACTTCACGGCGGACGGACGCGTGGACTTCCGCGAGCTCGTGAAGGACCTCGCATACGTGTTCCGGACGAGGATCGAGCTGCGTCAGGTGGGTGTCCGCGATGAGACCAAGATGCTGGGCGGCATCGGTTCCTGCGGCCGCGCGCTCTGCTGCGCGACCTGGCTTCCGGACTTTGTGCCGGTCTCCATCAAGATGGCCAAGGAGCAGAACCTTTCCCTGAATTCCGCAAAGATCTCCGGCGTGTGCGGGCGGCTGATGTGCTGCCTGAAGAACGAGCAGGAGACCTACGAATACCTGAACGCGAAGCTTCCGGACGTCAATTCCTTTGTGAAGGCGAAGGACGGCGCGAGCGGGCAGGTGAAGTCCGTGGACGTGCTCCGGCAGCGGGTGCACGTGCTTGTGAGCGGGGACAGGGACGAGAAGGAGATCCGCGAGTACGGAGTCGAGGAGATCGAGTTCACTCCCAGCACCAAGAAGAAGGAAAAGGCGGCTCGTGCCGAAGAAGAAAAGGAACTGAAAAAGCTGGAGGGATGACGCATGGAGCTTTTCCCGGGCGAACGTCTGGACGACCTCAACCGGCGCGGCTATAAGATCATCCAGAATCCGAAAAAGTTCTGCTTTGGCGTGGATGCGGCGTTCCTTGCCTGGTTTGCGGATATCGCCCCGGGCGAACAGGCCGCGGACCTCGGGACAGGGACGGGAGTGATCCCGCTTCTTATGGACGCGCGGAATGCCTGCGGAACATATGTGGGGCTTGAGATCATGCCGGACATGGCGGCGATGGCCGCACGGTCCGTCGCGCTGAACCACGCGGAGGACCATATACGGATCGTACAGGGGGACCTCAGGGAGGCATCGGCGCTCCTCGGAAGGGGCGTCTTTGACGTGGTGACCTCGAACCCGCCGTATATGCCGGCAAACCGGGGGCTTACGAACCCGGACCCGGAGAAGGCGGCGGCGCGGCACGAGATCCTGTGTACGCTGGACGACGTAGTGCGGGAATCGGCGCGCCTCTTAAAACCCAGAGGACGGTTTTACCTCGTGCACCGGCCGGCAAGGCTCCCGGGGATCCTGGAGCGCATGAGCGCGTACGGGCTCGGGCCGGCAAGGCTCTGCTTCATCCATCCGTTTGCGGACAAGGAGGCCTCTCTTGTGCTGGTCTCCGCGGTGAAGGGCGGCCATGACATCCTGAAGACAGAGGCGCCGGTCGTGATCTATGAGCGGCCCGGCGTGTATACGGAGCAGCTGCTTTCGATCTATAATGAGGAAAAAAGCGGCGAAAATGCTGAAAAAAGCGGAAACGCGTACTAAACACGACGGAAACTGATGAGCAAAGAGCAAGGCGGAGGCACGAAGTGAAGGAAGAAGAAAGACCTGCGGTCGAAAAAGGAATGCTGTACCTCTGCGCGACGCCCATCGGGAATCTCGGAGACATGACGGAGCGCTGCGTGGAGATCCTGAAGAACGTGGACGTAATAGCCGCGGAGGATACCCGGAACAGCATCCGGCTGCTGAACCATTTTGACATCCATACGCCCATGACGGCGTATCACGAATACAACAGGTACGACAAGGCGGAAGCACTCGTGGAGAAGCTCCGGGAAGGTGCGTCTGTGGCCTGTATTACGGATGCGGGGACGCCGGGGATATCGGATCCCGGCGAAGTGCTCGTTAAGAAATGCATTGAGGCAGGGATCCCCGTGACATCGGTTCCCGGGGCCTGCGCGGCGGTTTCCGCGCTCATTCTTTCGGGCTTAAGTACCCGGAGATTCCGCTTCGAAGGCTTCCTTCCGACGGAGAAAAAAGAGCGAAAAGAGGCCCTTTCCGACCTTCAGAACGAGACGTGTACATTGATCTTCTATGAGGCGCCGCACCGCCTGAAACGCACGCTTTCGGACCTTTGCGAAGCCTTCGGCGACCGCAGGGTCTCCGTTGTCCGGGAGCTCACGAAGAAGCACGAGGAGGTGCTTCGGATGACTCTCCGGGAAGCTGTTCTCTACTATGAAAAGGAGGAGCCGCGCGGGGAATTCGTGCTGGTTTTGGAGGGGCGCTCCCGGGAAGCGCGGCAGGAGGAAGAACGCGCCGCGTGGGAACGGATGAGCGTTTTGGAGCACGTTCAGTACTACGAAGCGCAGGGCCTTTCCCGGAAGGATGCGATGAAGGCTGCGGCAAAGGACCGTAACGTTACGCGCAGAGAGATCTACAGCGAGCTGCTGCCTGAGAAAGACTGACGCTCCGGTCCGCTTCGGGCGTGGAGTACGGCAGTACGGCCGTGGCGGCGTTTAAAAAAGAAAGAGGCACGCTCTGACGCGTGCCTCTCAGATTCCCGGGACCTTTTCTTTTGCCCGGAGTGTTCTGTTATTACATATTATTTATCTGAAGGAGACTGCTCCTCTTCTGCATCTGCTTCTGTGACGGGCTTCTTCTCAGGGAGCCTGTCAGCCGGCCTCCGTTCAGGCTGGACGGGCCGCGCAGGACGGGTGTTACCGCCGTTCTTCTTCCGGTTCCGGCGGACCAGCCAGATGATCAGCACGACGATCGCCGCAATGATCAGAAGGTACGGCAGCGCGCTGATGATAATAAACAGGAAGCCTTCCAGGAAGCTCATGAACCCCTCTCCGGTCTCCTTCAGCGTGTTCTTAAGACGGTCGCCGAAGGTCTGGACCTTCACCGGCTCCTTGTCCGGCGTGTACTCGAGGACCTCGTAGATGTTCATCGTGATGGTGGAATAAGCGACGTCCGTATCCATGCCGCTCAGCCGGTTCCGGTACATCTTGAGTTCGTTCTGGACCTCGGACAGCCGGGCCTCCACGGTGATCATGTCTTCCACGGTCTCGCACTGCGCCATCATGTCGAGAAGGCGCTGCTCCTGTGTCTCCAGGGACTTGATGGTGGTCTCCGTGTCCGCGTACTGGCGGGAGATGTTCTCCACGTTCATGTCCTTGGAAATGATCTTGCCGTTGCCTTCGATGGCGTCGAGGAACGCGTAGTAATTTTCTGCAGGCACACGGACGGTCAGCCGTTCGGAAAGGGTCGCGTTGGTCTTGACGTAGCCCGTGCGGTACCAGTACGAGTCATTGTCGTTCCGGGAATCGGAGGCAATGAACCCGCCGAACTTTCCGATCAGGTCGTGGATGTTGTTCACGGTCTCGTCGAATGCAGTGGTCTGGATGGTCAGGTAGCAGGTGTAGATCAGCTTGCTTTCCGTGAAGCCGGGGAGCTCGGTATCGGGTTCGATGGTTGGCGAAGGCTCCGCAGGCTCTTCGTCCCAGTAGTCCTCTCCCTCCCAGTACTCCTCTTCCATCGGCGCTTCCATTTCAGCGTCGTACGCATAGCCGCCGTTGTAGCTCGCGGCAGGAGCGTCCGCCTTATTTTGGGCAACGCCCCAGGCGGCGGACGTTGTTTCCATATAATAGGCTTCATCGGCAGCGGTCTTTGCCGACCTTGCGCAGGCAGCCGCGAGGACTGCGGTTATGAATACGAGTGCTGCAAGCAGCAATGCGTTTTTCTTTTTCATGGGGTTCCCTCCTTACAGATATCATCTGCCTATAATGACAGAGTAAACAGGAGATGCGTTTCTGTCAATGAAGAAAAATATATTCATCACCTTAATTCGAACTGCCGGACGATGGCAGTTTTCAGTTCGGAAGAACGGAAAGGAGCATTTATGGCTTACACCACCCCTCACAACAGCGCGCCCAAGGGTGCGTTCGCAAACACCGTGCTGATGCCCGGCGACCCGCTCCGCTCGAAATTCATCGCGGAGAACTTCTTTGACAGCCCCGAGCTCGTGAACAACGTGCGCGGCGTCCAGGGCTACACCGGCTGGTATCACGGGAAGCGCGTGTCCGTGATGGCGTCCGGCATGGGCATGCCGGCCATCGGCATCTATTCCCAGGAACTGTTTCAGTTTTACGACGTGACCAGCGTGATCCGGATCGGCAGCTGCGGCTCGCTCGACAAGGACCTGCACATCCGCGACCTGATCATCGCGCAGGGCGCCTGCACGGACAGCCGCTACGCGGAGCAGTACGCGCTGCCCGGCACCTTCTGCCCCATCGGAAGCTACAGGCTCCTCCGGGCCGCCGCCGATGAAGCCGCCTCCCGGAACGTACATTATAAGGTAGGAAACGTTCTTTCATCGGATCACTTCTATAATGAAGCGAATACGCTGGACTGGGCGAAGATGGGCGTCCTGGGCGTGGAGATGGAGGCAGCGGCGCTTTACTGCAACGCGGCGCGCCTCGGGAAGGACGCACTCTGCATCCTGACGGTCAGCGACAGCCTCGTGAACAAGGAGCCGGAGACGTCTCCGGAGGAGCGTGAACGGACCTTTACGGACATGGTGGAGATCGCGCTCGCCATCGCCGACTGATGACTTTTTGTGGTCGGGGACAGCCCCGGCCACAAGATGTAGTAATGCGCGGAAATGCTTGAAAAATAAAGGAAAAATGAGCATTATTTCGCTTGACAATTCGAACTTCATTTGCTATAGTATGCAATGCACCTCGACAGGAGGTGCCGCTTAATCATGAATCTTTTCGTTGGCAAGGGCCTTTTCTGGAGAAGTACTCAAGTGGCTGAAGAGGCGCCCCTGCTAAGGGTGTAGACGGTGGTGAGCCGTGCGCGGGTTCAAATCCCGCCTTCTCCGTCTTTTTAAAAAAAATAAAAAAAAGATGAAAAATCCGCTTGACAATAGATTCGAGAAGTGATATAGTAAACGAGTTGGGCCCCTCGGGGACAACTCAATGCACATTGACAACTGAACAGTACAACCAACCCTGAAATTCTTTTAGGAATATCAGAAAAAAAGACGAACGGATCATGAGAATGATCTTTCCAGAACACAG
>JAFRVD010000030.1 GCA_017441825.1 Lachnospiraceae bacterium | reverse complement strand
TAACACATCTCTTTTCTGTGTATGTCCTTTTCTTGGCACGTTGCTTCCCTCCTTAACAATAGTTAATTCATCGGTACTCGCCTGTATTTCTCAGGTGTTCATGCGTATTTCCTGCTTTTCCCGCAACCATCAGGAATGAAAAAATGCCGCACATTTTCCGATCATTCTATTTGTTGTTATTTCTTCTTAGCCTTCGGCCTCTTAGCGCCGTATTTGCTTCTTGCCTGCATCCTGTTCTGGACGCCTGCAGTGTCCAGGGTCCCGCGGATGATGTGGTAACGGGTACCGGGCAGGTCCTTTACACGGCCGCCTCTGACAAGCACAACGCTATGCTCCTGAAGGTTGTGGCCTTCGCCGGGAATATAGGAAGTAACTTCGATACCGTTTGACAGACGAACTCTGGCGATCTTTCTGAGCGCTGAATTCGGTTTCTTAGGCGTAGCGGTCTTCACTGCCGTGCAGACGCCGCGCTTCTGGGGTGAAGAGGTTTCGATCGCTCTTTTCTTTAACGAGTTGAAGCCTCTCTGAAGAGCAGGAGCCGCGGACTTCTTAACGCCCGTTTCGCGTCCTTTTCTTACCAGCTGGTTAAATGTTGGCATTCTTTTTCCTCCTGTGATAGTTTCATGATACGCCCGGCCCGGTTGTCGGCCATAAGGGCATAAAAATACAAGGCACGCATAAATGCGCACCTTGTAATTATAACAAAAGATAAGGTTTTGTCAATAGATTCTTTCGTTTTCTCCGTCTTCACATGCCGATGCGGGCGATCTCCTCTCCTTTTTGTGCTATCTGCACAGGAGGATGCCCAAAAGTGCGGACGCAAGGATCGTGAGCGGGATGCTGAGCTTTGCAAATAGCAGCAGTACGAGCGACACGGCCGCAATGATCACGGAAGGCAGATAAAGCGCGCCTGCCGCAATGTAATTGTCCATGCTGAGCGTGATCATCGTCGCGATGATCATCCCGAGCGCCGCGGGACGCACGCCGTACATGGCGTTCCCGAGAACCTTGCTCTTCTTGAAGCGTTCGTAAAAGAACGCGACCAGGAAGGCGATCGTGAGCGAGGGGGTGAGTACGCCGAGGTTCGCGAAGAGCGAGCCCCAGATGCCTGCCACCCGGATGCCCACAAAGCTCGCGCAGTTTAAGGACAGCGGACCGGGCGTCATCTCCGCAATAGCGACGATGTCCCCCACCTCCGCCTCCGTCATCCAGCCGTGCGACACCATCTCCGCATTGAGAAGCGGCACCATGGACATCCCCCCGAAGGAGGCCATGCTGATCTTCACATAGGTCCAGTAGAGGTCAAGAAGCCTGAGCATCGGCGCCTCCTTTCCCGCGTCTCAGATACGAGACCAGAAGGCCGATCACAGCCGCCCCGACGATGATCAGGATCGCGTTGATATCGGTAAAAAGGAGAAGCGCCACTCCTGCACCGAGGATCACGTAAGTGAACCAGTCGTGAAGCGCCGCAGGATACAGCTTCAGTGTTGCCGAAAAGATGATGGGCACCACTGCGGCGCGCACACCCCTGAGTGCGCGTGCCACGTAAACGTTGTCCCGGAACCAGGTATAGAGATAGGTCACGAGCGTCAGGATCAGGATGGGCGGGAGACTCATCCCGAGGAGCGACATGAGCGCCCCGGGGACGCCCGCCACATGATAGCCGAACAAAAGCGTCACATTTCCGACCATGACGCCCGGAAGGGATTTCCCGACGCTTGTCAGGTCCAGAAGCACTTCGTTCGTGACGTAATGCTTTTTATCCACATAGTCGCGCTGGATCTGCGCGATGATGGACCATCCGCCGCCGAACGTATACCAGCCGATCCTGAAAAAGTACAGAAAGAGCTCGAAGGCCAGCTTCCGCTTCTGTTTCCTGTTTTCTGCCAAGACGGCCTCCTGTTTCTGCTCTCCCATGCTGCTCCCTTAGTTTTATCAGCCTGTCATTTGATCCTTAAATTATCTCTTCACTCGCGCGGAGCCGCCGCCCATCAGCGCCTCCACTTCCTTCTTTGTCGCCATGGACGTGTCGCCCGGCGTGGTCATCGCAAGCGCACCGTGCGCCGCGCCGTAGTTCACGGCCGTCTCCGGGTCGCCCGTGGTCATGAGGCCGTAGACCAGGCCGGAAGCGAAGGAATCGCCGCCGCCCACACGGTCAAAGATCTCCAGGCCCTTGTATTCCCTCGACTGGTACACTTCGCCGTCGCAGAAGCAGATGGCGGACCAGTCGTTCACAGACGCGCTCTTTACTTCGCGGAGCGTTGTTGCCGCGACCTTGAAGTTCGGATAGGCTTCCATCGCACGGCCGAGCATCTTCTTGTAGCCGTCCAGATTGAGCTTCGTAAGCCCTTCGTCATTGCCCTCGATCTCAAAGCCCAGGCAGGCTGTGAAATCTTCTTCATTGCCGATCATGACGTCCACGTACTGCGCGATCTCGCGGTTCACCTCGCGGCATTTCTCGAGTCCGCCGATGGCGCTCCACATGGATGGACGGTAATTCAGGTCGTAGGACACCACGGTGCCGTATTTCTTCGCGGTCTTGATGACCTCGACGATCGTTTTGCAGGACTGCTCAGACAGCGCCGCGTAGACGCCGCCTGTGTGAAGCCAGCGTACGCCTAACTTTCCGAACAGCGTCTCGAGGTCAAAATCTTCGGGACGCGCCTGGGACATGGCCGTATTCGCACGGTCAGAGCAGCCGACCGCACCGCGGACTCCGAATCCGCGCTCCGTGAAATTCAGCCCGTTCCGGCAGACCCGGCCGATGCCGTCCGTCTTCTTCCAGTAAATGAACGAGGGATCTACGCCGCCCTGGCAGATGAAATCCTCAAGGAGCCGGCCCACTTCGTTATCCGCAAATGCCGTGAGGACCGCGGTCTTCATGCCGAAGCACTTTCTTAAGCCGCGGACCACGTTGTACTCTCCGCCGCCTTCCCAGACCTTGAATTCACGGGCAGTCCGGATCCGGCCCTCGCCCGGGTCCAGGCGGAGCATGATCTCGCCCAGAGACACGGCGTCATAAACACATTCTTCCCTCGGTTTTAAGTTGAGCTCCATCGTTAACCCCTCACTTCCTTCACGATCTCTGCCGCAGTACGCGCCATCTCTTCGATCTTTCCGAATTCGCCTGCAGCGATCAGGTCTTTCTTGACCATCCACGAGCCGCCGCATGCCAGGATATATTTGCTCGCGAGGTAATCGCGGACGTTCTTTTCATTGATGCCGCCCGTAGGCATGAAGCGGATCATCTGGTATGCGGCGCACACCGCGCTGATGGTCTTTAAGCCGCCCATCGCCTCCGCCGGGAAGAATTTCAATACTTCAAGCCCTAAGGAAAGGCCCTGCTCGATCTCGGACGGGGTAACCACACCCGGGATCATCGGTACGCCCTTCTCCTGGCAGAACTTCACCGTGACCGGGTTCAGGCCCGGGGCGACGATGAACTTCGCGCCCGCGTTAATGGCGCGCTCTGCCTGCTCTGTCGTAAGGACCGTGCCAGCGCCAACGAGCATCTCCGGGAAAGCCTCGGTGATCCTTCTGATCGCCTCTTCCGCCGCTGCCGTACGGAAGGTCACCTCTGCGCACGGAAGCCCGCCTTTGATCAGCGCTTCCGCAAGGCCAACCGCCTGGTCCGCGTCGTCTATCACGACGACAGGGACGATACCGATCTTCTTAATGTCCTCAAAAAGTCCCATGATCTCCTCCTGTTGTTGTTTTTTTATGTGATGCAGCACATATTCCAAATGCTGCTCATGATCAGAATCCAAAGTATTCCTTCGCGTTCCCGTACGAGACCGCTTCCACGATGCTCCGAAGCGCGTCTGGGTCGTCCGGGTATTCGCCGTTTTCGACCATCCTGCCGATGAGCCCGCAGAGGACCCGCCGGAAGTACTCGTGCCGCGCGTAGGACAGGAAGCTCCTTGAATCCGTCAGCATGCCGATGAAATTCCCGAGAACGCCTGTGTTTGCGAATGAAGTGAGCTGCGCTTCCATGCCGGTCTTGTGGTCGTTGAACCACCAGGCCGAGCCGTGCTGCATCTTCTGGATGTCTCCCGGTGCCTGGAAGGAGCCCAGGATGGTCTCGATAACTGCATTGTCCGCGGGATCCAGTGAATAGACGATGGTCTTCGGGAGCTTGTCTTCCTTTTCAAGCGCATCCAGGAACTTAGCGAGCGCCTCCGCGCACTTCCGGCCGTTCATCGCATCATAGCCCGTGTCCGGGCCAAGCGTCTCAAACGCCCGGGTATTGATGTTCCGCTGCACGCCGTAGTGGAGCTGCATGACCCAGTTCCGGTCGTGGTAAGCCTTTCCGAACTCCTTCATGAGGTATGTCTGCGCCTTTTTAAGGTCCTTTTCAGAGATCTTCTCCCCGGAAAGCCGGGCCTTCAGGGCCCTGTCGCAGTCTTCCCGAGTCCCCTCCTCGTACACGATCTCGTAAAGGCCGTGGTCCGAGACCCGGCAGCCGTGCTCCCCGAAGAAATCCAGCCGTTTTTCCACTGCTTCAAGAAGGGATCCGAGGTCTCTGATCTCCGTTCCTGCCGCTTCAGAAAGCTTTTTCACATAGGCCGGGAAGGTCTCCTTGTCCATGTTCAAGAGCTGATCAGGCCGCCATGCGGGATAGACCTTGAATTCGATGGAAGGGTCTCCCGCGATGAGCTCGTGGTAGTGAAGGTCATCGGCGGGGTCGTCCGTGGTGCAGATCACTTCCACGTTCGAGCTCCGGATGAGCCCCCGGACCGTGCAGCCTTCGTCCTGGATATGGTCCTGGCAGTAGCTGTAGACCGTGCCCGCCCGCTGCCGGTTCAGGACACCGGTATAGCCGAAATACCGCTGGAGCTCCAGATGGCTGAAGTGGTACAGCGGATTCCCGATCGCCTTTTCCAGCGCCTCCGCGTATTTTTCGAATTTCTCAAACGGCGGCGCGTCCCCGGTGATAAAGTACTCCGGAATGCCGCACGCGCGCATGATGCGCCATTTGTAATGATCCCCTTCGAGCCACAGCTCGGTCAGGTTCTGATACGCTCTGTCCTCCCAGATCTCCTTCGGGCTCAAGTGGCAGTGGTAATCGATGATCGGCAGATCCTCCGCACAGTCATGATACAGCTCTTTTGCCGTTTCCGTATCCAGCAGGAAATTCCTTCCCATGAACTTCTTCATAAAAATCCTTTCGTCCGGGTCAAAGGGCGAAGGGCTGGCGCATATCAAGCATGCTCCAGCCCTGACTGATCATATTTTCCTGTTACTCTTCGCCGTATCCCTCGTCGTCCACGTAGTCATCCGTATCCTCGTCCTCCAGTGTGGCTTCGGGTTCCAGCTCCGCATCGTACATGAGAATGTCCTCGGCTTCAGAGATCTCCTCATCATCCGCAGGCTCTTCCTCACGCTCTATGACGGGCTTCCGCGCGGCTTCCCGCGCTTCCTGCTCGGCTTTCTCTTCCGCGATCGCCTTCTTCCGCATTTCCTCTTCGAAGCGTTCGTCGGTGTCGAGCTTCATCTCCTTGTACTTCTTCATGCCGGTACCGGCCGGGATCAGGTTGCCGATCAGGACGTTCTCCTTTAAGCCGACCAGATGGTCCACCTTGCCGTTGATGGCCGCTTCCGTGAGGACCTTGGTGGTCTCCTGGAAGGACGCAGCGGACAGGAAGGAATCCGTCGCGAGAGAAGCTCTCGTGATACCCAGCATGATCTGTGTGCCCTCCGCGGGCTTCTTGCCTTCCGCGACGAGCTTTTCGTTCATCTCTTCAAATGCCAGCGTGTCCATGGTGCTGCCCGGAAGGATATCCGCGTCTCCGCAGTCCTCCACGCGCACCTTCTTCAACATCTGGCGGACGATGATCTCG
This sequence comes from Lachnospiraceae bacterium, assembly GCA_017441825.1. Lineage (GTDB taxonomy): Bacteria > Bacillota > Clostridia > Lachnospirales > Lachnospiraceae > UBA1267. The sequence continues at coordinate 3,503 of JAFRVD010000030.1, read as the reverse complement.
ATGTGCTTATCGTTGATCTCAACGCCCTGCAGACGGTACGGACGCTGCACTTCATGAAGCATGTAATCCTGCACCGCGCGGAGGCCCTTGATTCTTAAGATATCTCTCGGGTCGATGTTGCCTTCCGTGATGCGTTCACCGGCTTCCAGCCAGTCCCCGTTCTTGAGCTCGCCTTCCGACGTACGGACAAGCTGCGAGCCGAATGTGATGAGGTAGGTCCTGGATTCCCCGGATTCCGGGTTCGTGATGACGACTTCACGCTTCTTCTTCGTGTCGCGGATGGTCACCTCGCCGGCGATCTCCGTGATGATGGCCATGCCCTTCGGAGGACGTGCTTCCACAAGCTCCTCAACACGGGGAAGACCCTGTGTGATGTCGCCGCCGGCAACGCCGCCGGTGTGGAACGTACGCATGGTCAGCTGTGTGCCGGGCTCGCCGATGGACTGCGCGGCAATGATGCCTACTGCTTCACCCACCTGTACGGGCTCGCCGGTCGCCATGTTCGCGCCGTAGCACTTCGCGCAGACGCCAAGGTGCGACCTGCAGCTCAGATTGTTCCTGATCTTCAGGGACTTCCGTCCCATCTTCTCAAGCGCCGTCATGATCTCGCCCGCAAGACGCGGCGTGATCATGTGGTCCGCCTCAATGATGACCTTGCCGGTATCCGGGTCCACCACTTCCTCAGCAGTGAAGCGGCCGGTCAGGCGCTCACGAAGGGACTCGATGGTGGCATCGCCGTCCATAAACGCGGACGCTTCCATGTACGGAATGGGTCCGTTGGGCGAGCAGTCCACTTCACGGATGATGATATCCTGAGAAACGTCTACAAGACGTCTCGTAAGGTAACCTGAGTCAGCCGTACGGATAGCCGTATCGGACATGCCCTTTCTCGAGCCGTGTGCGGACATGAAATACTCCAGTACGTTCAGGCCTTCACGGAAGTTCGAGGTGATGGGCAGTTCGATGGTATGTCCGGTGGTATCTGCCATAAGGCCGCGCCAGCCAACCAGCTGCTTGATCTGGGACTTGCTGCCTCGGGCGCCGGACACTGCCATCATGTAAATGTTGTTGTATTCGCCGAGCGCGGGATAAATGTACTGCGTCAGCTCTTCATCGACGTCCTTCCAGGTCTGGACGACTTCATGGTACCGGCCTTCTTCGTTAATAAGACCTCTCCGGTAGTTCCGGGTGATCTTGTTCACGGTCGCCTGTGCCTTAGAGATCAGCTCGTCCTTCTCCTTCGGAATGATCATGTCGCTGATGGAAACGGTCATGGCCGCCTTGGTGGAGTACTTGAAGCCGAGCGCCTTGATGGCGTCCAGCACCTCCGCGGTGCGGGTCGCGCCGTGAATGTTGATGACCTTTTCCAGGATGTCCTTCAGCTTGCCCTTGTCGACGATGAAATCGATCTCCGGCTTCAGCTGGCCGGCCTTCGTGTTGCGGTTCACGTAACCAAGGTCCTGCGGGATGACTTCGTTGAAGATCATCCGGCCGAGGGTCGTCTTAATGACGCCCGAGACCTGCTTTCCCTTGATCTCACGGGTCACGCGGACGTTCACAAGCGCGTGCATGTCGAGAAGTCCGTTCTCATATGCCATGATCGCTTCGTTCTCGTCCTTGTAAATGTTGTTCTCGCCCTTGACGCCGTCTCTCTGCTGGGTCAGGTAGTAAATACCAAGGACCATGTCCTGGGAAGGAACAGCCACGGGGCCGCCGTCCGAAGGCTTCAGCAGGTTATTCGGGGACAGCAGAAGGAAACGGCACTCCGCCTGCGCTTCCTCGGAAAGCGGAAGGTGGACAGCCATCTGGTCGCCGTCGAAGTCCGCGTTGAAGGCGGTACAGACGAGCGGATGCAGCTTGATGGCCTTGCCTTCCACAAGGATCGGCTCAAACGCCTGGATACCGAGCCTGTGCAGCGTAGGAGCACGGTTCAGCATCACGGGGTGTTCATGAATGACGTCCTCGAGGATATCCCATACGGCATCCTCCAGGCGCTCCACCATCTTCTTCGCGGCCTTGATGTTATGCGCAATGCCGCGTGATACGAGTTCCTTCATAACGAAGGGCTTGAAGAGTTCGATGGCCATTTCCTTCGGCAGGCCGCACTGGTAGATCTTGAGCTCCGGTCCTACCACGATAACGGAACGGCCGGAATAGTCCACGCGCTTGCCGAGGAGGTTCTGACGGAACCGGCCCTGCTTGCCCTTCAGCATATCGGAAAGGGACTTGAGCGCACGGTTGCCTGCGCCGGTGACCGGGCGGCCGCGGCGGCCGTTGTCGATCAGGGCGTCTACTGCTTCCTGCAGCATTCTCTTTTCATTGCGGACAATGATCTCCGGAGCGCCAAGCTCTAAAAGGCGCGCCAGACGGTTGTTTCTGTTGATGATCCTTCTGTAAAGGTCATTGAGATCTGAGGTCGCGAAACGGCCGCCGTCCAGCTGGACCATGGGACGAAGATCCGGAGGAATGACCGGGATCGCGTCCATGATCATCCACTCGGGCTTGTTTCCGGATGCCAGGAGTGCGTCGATGACTTCGACTCTCTTGATAAGCTTCGCGCGCTTCTGCCCGTTCGATGCAAACAGCTCTTCCTTCAGCTCCTTCGACTCCTTTTCGAGGTCGATGGCCATGAGGAGCTCCTTGATGGACTCCGCGCCCATGCCGGCACGGAACGCACGCTCACCGTACGTTTCAACAGCGTCGCGGTACTCTTTTTCAGTCAGGCAGTCCTTGTAATGAAGGTTCGTGGTGCCCGGGTCGAGTACGATGTAGGACGCAAAGTAGAGGACCTTGTCGAGAGTCCTCGGAGAGATATCGAGGGTCAGGCCGAGACGGCTCGGGATCCCCTTGAAATACCAGATATGGGAGACCGGCGTCGCAAGCTCGATGTGGCCCATGCGCTCACGGCGGACGGATGCCTTGGTGACTTCCACGCCGCAGCGGTCGCAGATCACGCCCTTGTAGCGGATCTTCTTATACTTTCCGCAGTGGCACTCCCAGTCCTTGCTGGGCCCGAAAATACGCTCGCAGAACAGGCCGTCCTTTTCAGGCTTTAACGTCCTGTAGTTGATGGTCTCGGGCTTGGTGACCACGCCGTGGGACCATTCCCTGATCTTTTCCGGTGAAGCAAGACCGATGCGAATCGCGTCAAAGGACAGCGGTTCATAGGTTTCATTCTTAAAATCTGCCATTCGATGATCTCCCTTCTCTTACTCTTCGCCCGGGAAGTCTGTGTAATCGTCGTCCGTGGGCTCGTCCGGTTCTACGTCAACAAATTCGTTCCCCTGGATCTCCTGCTCCGTAAAGCCGTGAGAACGGAACTCTCTGCGGTCGTAGCGCGTATCCTCGTTCAGGATAGCGTTGAAGTCCGTATTGCCGTAATCTACGCTTTCCGTGATCTCCACCTCGGTGTTGTCGTCACGCAGCACGCGGACGTCCAGTGCGAGAGACTGGAGCTCCTTCAGGAGGACCTTGAAGGACTCGGGCACGCCGGCCTTCGGGAT
>JAFRVD010000029.1 GCA_017441825.1 Lachnospiraceae bacterium | reverse complement strand
CCCCCCCCCCCCCCTCTCGTCTCATTAAGAGATCACACCTTGAACAAAATCTTCAGGTAGTTCCAGAAATAGTACGGGACCAGGTAGTCCGTGTGATAGTAGTCTGACAGCGAATAGTAGATGTTGTTCACCGCGGGGTCCGGACCGTAGGAGAAGCAGGGGTAGTTTGCGAGCAGGTTGACCTGTTTCTTCATGCCCGCGCCGTCCCGCTTGCCGCCGCAGGCCGCGTAGATGTAGAAAGGCAGCTCGGGGTGGGCTTTGATGGGGGCGGTGATGTAATCGATGACCTCCTCATCCGTAAAGGTCGGGAACGGCCCGCTTCCGGGAGGCATGGGCAGCGGCTTGTCTCCGGAGATGCCGCCGCTGGTTGGACAGAACCACCGGAAGTATTCGAAGCAGTAGTGGAACATACGCCAGGTCCAGGCGGCGCCGCGCGAATAGCCGGAGAAGGCACGGTGGTCGCGGGCGGCCTTGACGGCTTCGTCGGAGGCATCCGTGAGGTACGTGTTGTACTTCATCTCGAGCACAGGCACGATGTCCTTCACGATCTCCTTGTAGTAGTAGCCGGGAATGCCGGGGGTCCAGCCGTCACCGGCTTCCGCACCGCCGGTCTGGACGCGTTCATCGGCGTCACGCATCGGGTCCATGTAATACGTCACGAACACGATGATGCACGGGTCCAGTTCGCCCGAATCAAACAGCATGTCGAACATGTACTTGTTTCCGCCGATGGCGAACATGGCCGGCTCGCAGGTGTTGCCGTGCTGGAAATAGAGTACGTTGTACTTTCTGTCCTTGTTCTCCTTGTCATAGCAGTAGGGCAGGTAGACGTATGCGGTCTTATGGTACGTCACGCCGTTCTCATAGACAGCGGTGTCATAGTCGAAGCGTTCGACGGTGCCCATCTTCTCCGGAACGCCGGTCCGAAGAAGGATGTTCTCCTCGAAAACAGTCTCGAAATCGATGATCTCGCCGGGCTTCGTGATCACTTTTCTCCGTTCAGTCATATCGGTTCTCCTTTCTGTATCATTTTTAGAGTCTCATTCTTTTGCCATCAGTATAGCACACTGGGCGTACGTTTCCAGCACTTTTATACTACGGGTAGAGTTGATTTTGTGCGGGGTATCGATTAAAATCGACTTGACATTAATGGAAAGAAGGAGAACTGCGAAGTCATCGCAGGAATGGTGAAGAATTATGTTTGAGATAAAGGGCAGAATCAGCACTGCCATATGTTACGCCACGGTCGTCGAGGAGGCTGCCGTGGAGCAGATCCGCCGAATGTGTGACTATGAGCTCACGGCCGGCAGCCGCGTGCGCATCATGCCGGACGTTCATGCGGGCAAGGGGTGCACCATCGGCACGACCATGACGGTCACGGACAAGGTGTGCCCGAATATTGTGGGAGTGGACATCGGCTGCGGCATGTACACGGTGAAGCTTGAGGATAAGGAGCTGGATTTTGAGAAGATCGATGAGGCGGCGCACTACATTCCTTCGGGAATGAACACATGGGAGGGCCGTACGGAGCGGTTCGGCCTTGAGGAGCTCCGCTGTTACCGGTCTCTCAGCGATACGAAGAGGCTCGAGCGCTCGCTCGGCACGCTGGGCGGCGGCAACCACTTCATTGAGATCGACCGCGCGGCCGACGGGACATATTACCTCGTGATCCACTCCGGCAGCCGTAACCTCGGGAAGCAGGTCGCGGAGATCTATCAGCAGCTTGCCGTCGATCTTCACGCCGGGAAGGCGGACTACTTCGCGAGAAGGGACGAGATCATCAGCACCTATAAGGCGGAGGGCCGCCGCGGGGAGATCCAGGAGACGCTGAAAGCGCTCGAAAAGGAGTACAAGGCTAAGAATCCGGACGTGCCGGAGGACCTTTGCTGGCTCTACGGGTCTTTCCTTGAGGATTACCTCCACGACGTGGAGATCTGCCAGCGATTTGCCAGAAGAAGCCGCGAAAAAATGGCGGAGATCCTGCTCGCCAGAACCGGAATGACCGGGACGGAGGCGTTCCACACGATCCACAACTACATCGACACGGAGGAGATGATCCTCCGCAAGGGTGCGATCGCGGCGCATGCCGGTGAGAAGGTCCTGATCCCCATCAACATGCGCAACGGTTCCGTGATTGCCATAGGGAAAGGAAATCCCGAGTGGAACTTTTCCGCGCCGCACGGCGCAGGGCGCATCATGTCCAAGACGAAGGCAAAGGAGGCGATCGACCTCGCGGCATACAAAGCCGCCATGGAGGGGATCTACACCACCTCCGTCAATGAGTCGACGCTTGATGAGGCGCCGATGGCCTACAAATCCCTTGACGATATCATCGACGTCATCCGCGATTCCGTGGATATCATCGATATCATGAAGCCTGTGTATAATTTTAAGGCCGGGGACGAGGACCTGCCCTGGCAGAAAAAGAAGGCAGACCGGCCGGAGTGATCCGGCCGGCCTTTTTTTATCTTTTCAGGATCGGTCAGATGTGCTACAGTAGAGGAAGCGAAAAACTGATCCGGGGGAGAACATATGCTGAAATTAGTGACCGTACAGAACAACGACAGGGACCTGCTCTATAATATCAATCAGAAGTATCTGTATGAAATGACGAACTACTACGATGACCCGATGGACGAACACGGGAACTTCCATTACGGCCACTTTGAAGAGTATTTCACAGACCCGAAGCGGATCGTGTATTTCATCATGAACGACGATGCCCTCGTCGGCTTTGCGATGCTCTGCCCGTACTCCAACATCGGTGAAGAACCGGACAATATCATGGCGGAATTTACGGTCTTCCCGTCCTACAGGAGGAGGCACTTTGCGCTGGAAGCAGCAAAGATGATTCTTGAAAGGCACCCGGGTAAGTGGGAGATCAAATACAACGAAAAGAACGGGGCGGCAAAGAAACTGTGGAACACGGTGGCCGGGCCGTACAGCCCGGAGGTGCACCATTTGAATGAAGAGGAGACGGTACTGGCGTTCAGTACGGACGCGGAGAAGCCGGTCTGATCAAAAGATCAGGCCGGCTTCTTTTTTATGGATCAACTCTTTTTTATTTATCGACCCGGAACGAGATATCACCCGTGTCCGTCTTGATCTCGCACCTGCCGCCCGTAATGGTCTTCGGGACGTCTATGCGGCCCGTGTCGCTTTCCGTGAGGAAAACCTTATCCGTGAGGAGAGTGCCTGAAACGTCACCGGTATCGGTCGTAATGTAGAGTTCAGCCGCGTCGCAGTCATCAAGCTTCACGTCGCCCGTGCTCCTCCTGATATTGAACGTATCACGCGCGGTCATGTCCTTCATGTTGAGCCTGCCGGTGTCGCCGGTCGACTCAAAATAAAGGCACTTGACGTCCTCAAGGTCGCTGTCCCCGGTGCTGACACTCACGGAAAAGCCGCCGTAAACCTCCGCACCGCTGACCCGGACGTGCCCGGTCGAAACGCTGAGCGCGAGTTTTTCAGCCGTAATATCTTCAACCTTGATATCGCCGGTGCTGAGCGCGATCTCTACAGAGCCCCTCGCGGAAGCATAACATTCCACGTCTCCGGTGCTTGCCGCAATACCGATGTGGTTAAACGTGAACTCCTTCGGAAGCTCAACGTCGCCGGTATGCTCGCTGATGAGAAGCTCGTTGTAAATCGCCTTCGGCAGGTAAACCGTGATCCTGGGATCGCCGGCATTGAAAAAGCTGATGTGATCGTACCACTTCCGGTAGTCCGCCGATGTGATCTTCAGCGTGCCGTGTTCCACGGACACGGAATGCGGCGTCTTTTCCGTCTCATAGCAGTCTACCGCGCATCTGCCGTTTAGTGAAAGGACGAAGAGGATATCGGCGGTATCCGTCTCGATCGAAATGTCGTCAAAGTCTTCCGTGATCTCATGCTGAACCGTGTGATAGTCCTGCCTTGTAAAAATCCCGATCGACGATAAATTCCATTTATTGATCATAAGGGCTCCTGCCAGAATAATTATGCCCGTAAGAATCATGACCGCGGCTGCGATCAGCCAGGTTTTTGTTGTGTTTTTCATCTTCCGTTCTCCTTTCTGATGAACAGGGACTTCATCCATGCCGCGATTTCCTTCGTGAGCACGGCGGCGCCTTTGGTGGCTGCCAGGCATCCGAAGAACAGGAAGACGGACAGGCCGCCTAAGATGAAGCCGGCGCCAATCGGTACGAGGCCGGCCGAGCCGCCGCCTCTTAAAATCAGTACGAGCCCTGCGATCAGGCAGGCGACGCTGCTTACGGCAAATGCAAGATCCACAGCCCAAAGAGAGAAGATCACGGACCAGATGACCACGTAAACGGAGAACATGATCGCAAGCATCGCCACGATCAGAGAGAACCAGACGGGCGAGCCGATCACAAGGAGAGCGATTTCCCAGCCGGCCAGCTGCCGCTTCGGCCGCACGCTTTCACGGACCAGCTTCGGCAGCGGGATCTCGGAAACGATCTGCGGCACGATCACGTCCACCGCGCCGATGGCCGCGACCGCCTCGTCTTCCGTGAGACCTTCTTCTATCCGGTCGTCGATCATTTCACTGTAATAATCCAGGCGTTCCGCAATATCGTCCTGCGGAAGGCCGTTCAGCCCGTCCCTGAGCCGGGCAAGAAACTCCTGTTTACTCATGATTCTGATGATCCTCCTTGGTTACGAACTGATATACGGTCATGATCTCTTTCCAGTCTTCCTTGAAATCTTCAATGCGCCGGACTCCCGCATCAGTAATGTGATAGTATTTTCTGAGCCTCCCATCGTGCTCCACACTTCGGACGGTGAGCATCTGTGCGCTTTCCAGCCGCTTCAGTATGGTATACAGAGTGGATTCGGACAGTTCGATGTACGGCTTCAGGTCCTTGATGATCTTGTAGCCGTAGGAGTCCTCATCCAGGATCGCTGCAAGGACGCAGACGTCCAGGAGACCACGCTTCAGTTGGTTATCCATGGGATGCCTCCTTTCGTGGAATACATCGTATCACGAGGTATCAAGCCTGTCAAGTGCTTTTTTGATAAATTTTTCACTTGATGGAGATAAGCTGTGATTGACGAATCTTCCACTGCCAATTAAAATGAATTCATTGAATATTACAAAAGGGGAAATCTACAAAATGGAAAAGATCTTTACAGAAAAAGCTCCCGCGGCCATCGGCCCGTATTCGCAGGCAATTATCACGGGCGGGTTCCTGTTCACTTCCGGCCAGATCCCGGTCGATCCTGAGACAAACGCTGTAGTCGAGGGCGGGATCGAGGCACAGGCCGAACAGGTCATGAAAAATCTGGCAGCCGTTCTCACAGCCGCCGGGACGGCCTTTGACCGGGTCGTAAAGACCACCTGCTTCCTGAAGGATATGAACGACTTTGCTGCATTCAACGAAGTCTATGCCAGATACTTTGTCTCTCTTCCGGCACGCTCCTGCGTGGAGGTCGCGAAGCTCCCGAAGGGCGTACTGTGCGAAGTCGAACTGATCGCGGAAAGATAAAAACACATGAAAACACTTTATGTATCCGATCTGGACGGGACGCTCTTAAGAAGCGACCAGCGTACATCGGAGTATACGAACCGGGTCGTCAATGACCTGGTCGCCCGCGGCGTACATTTTTCCTATGCGACGGCGCGTTCGTACAATACCTCGCACAAAGTCACGGCGGGAATGACCGCCCCGTTTCCGATCATTATTTATAACGGCGCCTTCGTGCGGGACAATGCGACCGGGCAGCTGCTGCTCACGAACTTCTATGAAAAGGAAGCGGCTGCTCCTCTCATCCGCGATCTTACGGCGCACGGGATCTCGCCCATCGTGTACGCATACGTGGATGGGATCGAACGCTTCTCGTACAACGCCGATACGGTCTCGGGCGGCGCGCGGGATTTCATCGATACGAGGCACGGAGACAGCCGGGACCGTCCGGTCACGGATATGGAGTCGCTCCTGGAAGGCGATATCTTCTATGTGACGTGCATCGACCTGCCGGAGAAGCTTGAGCCTGTGTACAGGAAATATGACCCGGTGTTCCGCTGCCTCTATCAGAAGGATATCTATTCGGGTGATCAGTGGCTTGAGATCATGCCCCGGGACACCTCAAAAGCGGCGGCTGCAAAGAAGCTGAAAGCGCTTCTCTCCTGTGACCGTCTGGTCGTGTTTGGCGACGCCGTAAACGATCTCGATCTGTTCCTCATAGCGGACGAAGCATATGCTGTGGCGAACGCGGTGCCGGAACTTAAGGCGGCGGCCACTGGAGTCATCGGCGGAAACGACGAGGACGGAGTGGCAAAGTGGCTTTGCGAGAACGTCGGAAATGCGTTATAATACGGCTGATGGTGGCCTGACCAAGGACTATTTCAAAACAACAGGAGTACCTTTATGAAAAAACTATTTGGCGGCCTCAATATCACCTGGACGAGACTCGTCATAGCCGCTGTGCTTGCCGGCGCGTATACAGCCCTCATGGCCATGCTGCCGGCTGCGAAGGACACGTCCTTCGCGGATATCTCGATCACCTTTGAATGGTGGATCCTGTTCGGAATCCTGATCATCACGAACAGCAAGACCCCGCTTGAGTCCGCATTTAAGTGCATGGTGTTTTTCCTGATCAGCCAGCCGCTCGTGTACCTCATCCAGGTACCGTTCAGCAGGATGGGCTGGGGCCTTTTCAAGTATTATCCGACCTGGTTCGCGTGGACCATGTTCACGTTCCCCATGGGCTTCATTGGCTGGTATATGAGGAAGGAAAAGTGGTGGAGCATCCTGCCTCTCGCGGCCATGCTGATACTCCTCGCGTATCATTTCGGTACGTTCCTCAATGAAATGCGGCTGGACTTCCCGCACCACCTGCTCAGCCTGATCTTTGTGGCTGCGTCGATGATCATCTACCCCCTGTTCATCTTCGAGAACAGGAAGCTTAAATTAACAGGGCTCACCATCAGCATCGTCGCGATGCTCGGCCTCTCCGTCATCACACTGGCCACCGGGAGAAGCACCTACAATACAACGCTCCTTGTGAATAACGGCTCTTTGGGCGTCGAATTTGACGACACGTATGAATTTGCCCTGGAGGACGAAAAATACGGCGACGTTGAGGTCGTTTACAACGATAACATTGAAGACTGGCTGCTAAACGCATCGTTTAAGAAGACGGGCAGTACGAGGCTCATTATGATCTCTCCGGACGGTAAAAAACGCTACTTCAACGTGACCATTTACAGGGACCGTTACGACATCACCGAGTGGTATCCGGAACGATAGGAGGGAGAGTTCGTCATGAAGAAATTTGACTTATCCGGCATCACCTATCTCCGCCCGGTGGGCGAAGGCACCGCCGAGTGGTATTACGCCCTCGACTATCCCACGGGAGACCTCTATGAAGCGGAGGAGCTTCATGCGATGGGGAAACCGCTTCCGGGAAGCAGTCTTTACCTGATCCATTACCCGGACGGCGAGGTCTTTAAGCCCGTGGAATGTACCGAGGGGACCGTGCTGGGAGAGCCGGTGTACTATGACGGAGTGATCTCCGTGGCAGCCGTGGATTTTAACGCGGAGGAGATCCGCATATTAAACTTTGACTGCGCAGGCAGGGAAGTCACGGAAGCCGCGGTCCTCCCGCTTTCATCGGTGGAAGACTGCTATAACCTCCGGCTTCATGTGCATCCCCTGACACTGTCGAGACAGCCGAACGACGGCACGTTCGATATAGTATGGCCGGAACGGAAGCGCCTCACGATCACGGAGAACGAAAGTTTTTTCTTACGAGACGGAAACAAACTCTTCTTCAGCCGATGGTACGAGGACCCGGACTACCGGGAGGAAGTCGTGATCCGTGACGCGGACTCGGGAGAGATCCTCGAAGTCCTTCCCGGCGATATCCACGTCATGCCGGACGGGGAATTCTGGTACCTCAAAGGCTGATCTGTCCCGGATTCAAGGAGAGGCCCTTGCATGCAGAACCTTTCTGATTACCTGATCCGCCGCTTTGGCGGGAAAACCTACAAGCTTTCGCTTTCCTCCGGCTGTACCTGTCCGAACCGGGACGGTACCTTGGGAACCGGCGGCTGCACCTTCTGCTCTGCGGGAGGCTCGGGAGAGTTTGCCGCGCTGGAGGCGCCTTTGGACGAACAGATCCGTATGGCCAAAGAGCGCATCCGCGGAAAGACGGACGCGGCCCGGTACATCGCGTACTTTCAGGCGTTCACAAATACCTACGGCGACGTTTCGCGCCTCCGGAAACTTTACATGGAGACGGTCTCCCGCGAAGAGATCGCCGCACTGTCCCTGGGCACCCGTCCGGACTGCCTTCCGGATGACGTCATGGAGATGCTCCGCGACCTGCGGAAGATAAAGCCGGTCTTTGTCGAGCTCGGCCTCCAGACTATCCACGAAAGAACGGCGGAACGGATCCGCCGGGGCTACTCACTTCCGGTCTTCGAAGAAGCGTACCGGAAGCTCAAGGAGGCAGGGCTTGAGGTGGTCGTCCATGTGATCCTGAACCTGCCCGGGGAGACCCACGAAGACATGCTGGACACGGTGCGGTATCTTGCGGCGCTCGATCCGCCGCCGGACGGAGTGAAGCTCCAGATGCTCCAGATCCTCAAGGGGACCGTCATGGCGGAGGAGTACGCGCGGGACCCGTTCCCGCTCATGGGCCTTTCCGAATACGCGGACCTCATCGCCGAATGCGTGCGGATCCTGCCAGAGGAGACGGTGCTCCACAGAATGACCGGCGACGGCCCGCGGAGGCTCCTCATCGCGCCGCTATGGTGCCTTGACAAAAAGCGGGTACTGAATACGCTCAATAAAAAGATCAATTGGGGATCATCATCGAAAGGAGAATGAAATGCCTGATACTTTTTCGGATGCGCTTTTAAGCGAAAAAACAGACAGGATCCCGGACGAGTATGACTGGTTTGCGCCGCTCTTAGGTGACTGGGACTGTGATTATTATGATGAATATCCTGCGGGAAGTAAGCGGCACGTCAAGGGCGAATGGATCTTCAGGAGGATCCTGGAAGGCACCGGTATCCAGGATATCTTCATTTTCCCGTCCAGAAGCACGAAGGAGACGGATCCGCAGCCGGACGGCGAATACGGAACTTCCCTCCGCATGTTCAACAAAGAGAAGAAGTGCTATGACGTCGTCTATACCTGCGACCATACGATGAAAAGACTGTGCTTCAGGAAAGCAGGAGACAGGCTCGCAGGGAAGGTGCTGGACGAAAAGGCAACCTACTGGATCTTTTCCGAGATGACCGGTGAAAGCTTCCGCTGGGAGTTTGTCACGTTCGGGGAAGACGGGTCAAAGAACCTGGTCTGTGAGATCAGGGGGAAACGGATCTGAGTTTCGAAAGGAGGATTGCCATGCCTGACACCTATATTGAACCTTTCAAAGGACCTTTGTCTCAATTCCCGCGTGATCCGGAAGTCCCGGAGCACGTGGCGGTCTGGGGGGATTCCAGCGGCGGCCATACGGCGCTGATGGCGGGACTGACCATCGGAGACTATCCTGATAACGGCACGTACGGGGACGTTTCTTCAGCGGTCAATTGCATCGTGGACTGGTACGGGCCTACGGACATCATCGAGATGAATTCGTACCCGAGCGCGATGGACCACGCGGAGCCCGCGAGCCCGGAAGGGCGGCTCATCGGCTTCAAAAACGTCCGGGAGGAGGCAGAGCTTTCCCGGAAGGCGTCTCCGCTTTACTATGTATCCGCGGAGAAAGCGACCCCGCCGCTCCTCATCATGCACGGGAACCGGGACGAGCTCGTGTGCTATCAGCAGTCCGTCGCGCTCTATAAAAAGATGAAGGCGCTCGGAAAGGACGTCAGAATGATCTGCCTGGACGGGGCATATCACGGCCACGGCGGCTTCCAGTGTGACGAAGCTCTCGCGATGGTCGACTTATTTCTCCGGGAGAAGCTGTGAAAGGCAGGACTTCGGCCTCCCGAAGGAATACGGTTTATTTGAGGCAAAGTAATTCTTTATGAATGACATTTTAGTCGGCAATATCTGTGCGCTTGCGGCGATGGTGTCGGATTCCGTGAGCGGGACCAGAAAGAAGCGGAACGAGATCCTCGGGATCCAGCTTCTGTCCCAGTTCTTTTATGCGGCGGGCTTCGGTACGCGTTCATCGCGAACGCACTTATGTATGCCGTGTTCAATTTCATGATCATGAATTACGTAGGGACGTTTGCATGCATCGTGGTGATCGTGACGACTTCTGTGGCGCTTTGGAAAAGCCGGAAGAAAGACGGTGCGGCGGATCCGGAAGTGTGATAGAATAGGACAGACGAATGGAAAGCGAGGAACTTCTATGAGACTTCTTTCAGTAGTTTTGCCTTCATATAATGAAGAGATGATGATCGAAAAAGCGGCGCAGACGGTGGGCGGTGTCCTGACGGACGCCGGCATTCCGTATGAGCTGATCTTTGTGGACGACGGGTCAAAGGACGCGACCTGGGAGAATATCTTCCGGGCTTCCGCAGATGATGAGCACGTGAGAGGAATTCATTTCTCAAGGAATTTCGGAAAGGAAGCAGCCATCATGGCGGGCCTTGCCGCGGCTTCCGGAGACTGTGCGGTGGTCATCGACTGCGACCTCCAGCATCCGCCGGAAAAGATCGTGGAAATGTACAGGCTCTGGGAACAGGGTTATGAAGTGGTGGAGGGCCAGAAAGCGGACCGCGGGACGGAGAGCGCCGCGCATTCGTTCGCGGCAAAGACGTTTTACAGCCTCATCAGCAAGGCGACCGGCTTTGATATGGAAAACGCTTCCGATTTCAAGCTGCTCGACCGGAAAGCGGTGGACGTGCTTATCAATATGCGGGAGCGCAACGCGTTCTTCCGCGGCCTCTCGTCTTGGATCGGCTTTGAGACGGCCACGGTTACGTTTGACGTTCAGGAGCGGGAAGCGGGCGAATCCAAGTGGTCCACCCGGTCTCTTATCCGGTACGCCATCAACAACCTGACGTCGTTTTCTTCCGCGCCGATGCAGGTCGTGACCGTCTTAGGCATCATCATGTTTGTCGTATCTGTAGTGTTCGGCCTGATCACGCTCATCCAGAAGATTGCGGGGATCGCCCAGCCCGGCTTCACTACCGTCATCCTGATTCTGACGTTTTCTTCGAGCATTATCATGATCAGTCTCGGGATCATCGGGTTTTACATTTCCCGGATCTACGAGGAGATCAAGGGGCGGCCGAAGTATATTATTTCGAAGACGTGCGGGGGAGACTGTGTCAGAAGCCCCGGGGAGTGATTCACAGGTGCTGAGGAAGCACCAGATTGCGGAGTGAGGATTTTTCTGCTCACGGAGCAACTGGTGCAACGAAAGCACCGTCTGTCACTGCCTCTTCATCTGCCGAAGAAAGAAAAATACAGCTAATATAAAGGCGGCCAGTGTGTAGCCAAGGACCCAGAAGAGATGCGGGAAGATGCCGGAGAAATTGCCGGCAAGGACCGCGCGTTCCATCTCAACTGCGTGGACGAAGGGGAGCACATCGGCGGCCTTTTTGAATGCACCGCCCACAAGCTCTAAGTCGAACCAGATGCCGGAGAGCCAGGCGGAAAGGTTCGTGAGCAGGGCGCCGCACACGCCGCCCACCTGCTTATCGGTGAGAATGCTGCCGAACAGAAGCCCGAGAGCGACGTAAAGGAGCGCTGCCGGAATGTTCATGAGGATCGCGTAAAGGATGTTGACTGACCAGGGGAGGCCGAGGAGCATCGACGCGAGGTAGCAGATCACGCACTGTGCGAGTGCGATGGGGATCACGGGCAGCGTGTAGCCAAGGATGAAGTCGAGGGCGGTCATGGGCGTGGTGTAGAGACGCTGTAAAAGCGCGCTGCCCCGGTCCTTCGCGATGATGAGCGCCGTGAACAGCGTCATAAAGGACAGACCGAAGACCGTGATGCCGGGAGTCAGCTTCGTGAGCTCGAACAGGTTGACAGGCACGTTCGCCTGGATCGCGGAAAGGAGCAGGATCAGTATAAGCGGGAAACCCAGACCGAAGAACAGAGTGAGCGGGTCCCTCAGGATCTCCCTCATATTTCTTTTTGCAAACGTCAGCATTTTCATACAGTCTCTCCTTTAACGATCCGGATGAACGCTTCCTCGAAGTTTTCCGTACCGGCCTTTTTCTTGATCGTTTCCGCGTCGGCTGAGATCAGCAGCCGGCCGTTTTTCATGATGGCGATGCGGTCCGAGAGCGCCTCCGCTTCCTCCATGTAGTGCGTGGTCAGGATGATCGTCATCTTTTCCTTAAGCGCGCGGATGAGATCCCAGAGGTCGCTCCGCGCAAGGACGTCCAGTCCCAGCGTCGGCTCGTCCAGAAACAGGATCTTCGGTTCGCTGATGAGCGCCATCGCGATGCTCAAGCGGCGCTGCCAGCCGCCGGACAGCTTCCCGGCTTTTTTCTTCATGACTTCCCGGAGATCCAGCCGGTCGATGAGTTCGGCTGTCTTTTCCCGGGTCTTTTCCTTTGAAAACCCGTGCACGCCGCACATAAGCTCGAGATTTTCGCATACGTTAAGGAGCGGCGCCACGGCGGTCTCCTGCGGGGAGACGGCGATCAGATGCTTTACCTCCGCAGTATCCCGAAGGATGCTCTTCCCGAGGAGGAACGCGTCCCCCTCCGTGGGCTCCGTCAGGCACGAGAGCATTTTGATGGTGGTGGTCTTGCCCGCGCCGTTCACGCCGAGGAGAGAGAAGAGCTCGCCCTGATCTACGGTGAGACTCAGGCGGTCCACCGCCGTCACGTCTTTATATTTTTTCGTCAATGATTCGATCCGAATCGCTTCCATATGATCTTACCCCTTTTCAAAACGTTTGATGAGTCCCTGATACGCGTCCGTGAGCATGCGGCTCACGAGCTCCCAGTCAAGCTCGAGGAACTCTGTCGCGAACATCGACGCGATGCCGTGCACAAAGGCCCACATCTCGAGATGGAAGAGCTGCGACTCCGCGGCGTTAAGGCCCGTACCGTCCCGCACTTCCTTTTCCATATCCACAGTCAGCGAGTCGTCTTCAGGAAAATGCTCAGATGAACGGTCCCTCATGTAAAGAAGCTGAAACAGCTTTTTTTCGTCCCGCGCGAAGCGGATGTAGGCCATGCCCGCCGATTTGTAGGCAGGGTAGAGGCCGGACTCGGTCTCCCGGCGGATGTATTCCCGGCAGAGGGCGTCAGAAGCGCGTACCACTTCCAGGCGGAGATCGTCCATCGTCGCGAAGTTTGAGAATACCGGCTGGGTGGAGCAGCGGAGAGCCGCGGCCACGTTTCTTGCGTTCAGGGCTTCCATTCCCTGCTGCCGGACGATCTCTACGGCAGCGTTTATAATGTCTTCCTTCTGTATTCGGACTTTGGGAGGCATAGGCGGTCCTTTCTGGTTGTATAGTGGATGATATATAACGGTTGATATATTACCTCGGAAGATGTCAAAAGTCAAGACGGTTATCCCCGGAGGATCACCGGAACCGACGCCTTTTTTCCAGGCCTTCCGGCCAAATAGCTTGACTTATTCCCCCGATGATTTATGATGGCATCAAAACAGACTGGAGGGTATACCACATGGAGCATATTACGATCAGAGAGCATCAGATTCCTGTTGTGAAAAACGTGGACGTGTTTATTGCGGGCGGCGGGCCGGCAGGTGTTGGCGCGGCCATCCAGGCGGCGCGGTCCGGAGCGGACGTCCTCCTTGCGGAGCGGCTGTTCTGCCTGGGAGGCACGATGACGGCGGGCCTCATGAGCAAGGTGGCCATGTCTGCTTGCAACTACGGCCTCGCACACGAGATCATCACGCGGATGGACGCGTACCAGGGTACGCATTACCTTGACAGCCGGCCGGAGGTCCCGGTGGACCCGGAGACCGGGAAGATCATTCTGGAGCAGATGGTCATCGATGAAGAGCACGTGGACGTCCGTTACGGGACCGTCGTGTCCGGCGTGGTCACGAACGGGCGGGAGATCGAAGCGGTCGTTTTAAGCAACCTGGACGGAGAGATCGCGGTCCGGGCGAAGTACTATATCGACTGCACGGGGGACGGCCAGATGGCATTCCTTGCCGGCGCCGAGTGTATGACCGAGCAGGGGGAGAGCTATTCATCGTCGCCTACCCTCATGTTCCGGATCGGGAACGTGGACCTTGAGAAAATGTTCCGCTATGAAGAGGAAAACCCGGAGCTCTTCGTACGGGAATACAACACGTATAAGCGCCACCTGATGACGGGGACGGAATGCCGGGAGAACATCAGGAACCAGATCTACGCGCACATGGCGGATTTTGTGCGCCTGATCCGTCTCCGCTGCAGTGAACACCGGGACGAATTCTCCGAGGAGGACGAGGAGATCCTGCTCCGGCGCGGCATCCTGTTCCTGAGCCAGCCGTATCCGAACCATGTGCTCGTGAATTCGACCACGAACCCGGCGTGGCGCGGAGACAGTAACGTAGAGCTTTCGGCCTCCATGGCGGAGATGCGGAAGCACTGCCACCTGATCCACCGTTTCGCGAAGCGCTTCATACCGGGCTTTGAGGAGTCGTTCCTGATGGACACCGCGAGCATGATGGGCATCCGCGAGTCCAGGCGCATCAGGGGCGAGTACGTCCTCACCCAGGAGGACATCGAATCGTTTAAGAAGCATGACGACGCCGTCTGCAGCAACAGCGGCGGCGTGGAGATCCACAGCGGGAAGAAGAACAGCCTGCTGCTCCGGGAGCTCGACGGGGTGGAGGGCTACGATATCCCGTTCCGGGCGCTTTACGCGAAGGACTTTACAAACCTGCTCATGGCGGGCCGCTGTTTTTCCGCTACCCACCCCGCGTTGTCTGCAGCCCGGAACATCTCCTACTGCTGCGCACTCGGGCAGGCCGCCGGCGCCGCCGCGGCGGAGCTTTCAGGGAGCGGGAAAAAGGACGTACGGGACGTGGATATCCGGTATGTGCAGGAGGTCTGCAGGGCTAATCTCGCAACGATGGACAACACGGAATACGTAAAAAAGTACTTTTCGGAAGAAACTTGAAAAAAACTGTGACAATTTACCAAAAAGATATTGATTTCTGAAAAACAATCGTGTACAATCACGGATGGAAATCGTTTTCCAAAAGAAATTCAGCGGACTCCAAGAGGTCAGAAAATGACGGGAAGAGTAGGCATCAAAGACGTGGCTGAGCTCGCCGGTGTTTCCGCAGGTACGGTAACGAAGGTCCTGAAGGGTTACCCGGGAGTTTCAGAAGCAACAAAACAGAAGATTCTGGCGGTGGTCGAACAGACAGGGTATATCCCGAACACGGTCGCAAGCGCGCTTTCCTCTAAAAAGAACAGGCGGATCGGGCTGTTTATCCATATCAACGACCGGTTTCAGCAGATCGATGAGATCAACATGCTGTATATCCTCGGTGCGTACGACGAAGCCCGGAAAGAAAATCTGGAGCTCCTCACGATATTCAGCGTCTCCATAGAAGACCTGTCCTGCGAGGATACCCTCCGGTACTTCCACTCCATCCATATGGACACCATCATCGTGGTGGGGCTCAACAAAAACGACCGGAAGATCCATTATCTTGCGGAAGAGGGGAGCATCCGGATCGTTTTGGTGGACGCACTCCTTACAGGCTATGACGTCTCCACGGTCATGATCGATCACGAGCGCGGGCAGTACGAGACGGCGGACCGGATCTGCGAGCCGGGAGACCGGGTCCTGTATCTCAGGGGCAAAGCGGACGGATACGTCTCGGACATGCGGCTTTCCGGCATGAAGAAGCTCGCGGATGACAAGGGACTCGAGCTTCATGTGGAGAACGGCGGATTTTCGGAGCTTGAGGCGTATGAGATCGTGAAGGGCTGCCGGGAGGAATACGACGCGATCGTATGTGCGAGCGACCTTATGGCGATCGGCGCAAAGAGGGCGCTCCCGGAAGGATCACTCGTAAAGGTTTCGGGCTTTGACGGGATCAGGCTTATGGGCTACGTTGCGCCGGACGTCATCACGTGCCGGCAGGACTTCTACAGGATCGGAAGAGAAGCGGTGTCCGCCGCGGAACGGCTCCGCGAAGGCGGGCCGGGCGAACACATCACGCTTCCTTACGAAGTGATGAGGATCCGGCGGTAACATACTACGGTTACTTTCAGCGTAGGACGGGCAGGAAGCCCGGGATACGGCGCTGCGGTAATAAATAAGAAACGGGGAATGATACATTCCACAAGTACACAAAAGGGGAGGAACCTGAAATGAAGAAACTGTTGGCAGTTTTATTGGTAATGGCAATGGTCCTTTCGGCAGCTGCCTGCGGAGGAACCGGCGGATCGTCCAAGGCACTTGCTGACGAAGGACATGCAGCCTGGGTCGCACACGGCCAGTATCTGCTGTCGGACGGCACGGAGAACAGCTGGAACGGCAAGGACACGGAGCTTTATGAAAAGTCCGCGCTGACCGCTATCAAGCTGGATGACGTCAAGGCCATCGACGAAGACCTTTACAAGGCGCTTTCCGGCAAAGAAGTCAAGTACCTTTATAAGATCGACCTGATCTTCGGTACGAACGACGCCGGCTGGACCACGGATTACGTAAACGACGGCAAGCTGTTCCGCGCGAACGGCTCTTATGCGTTCAAGATCGCGCAGTGCACGGTCGACGTGGACGGGGACAACAAGGTCTACGCAGAAGACCAGTGGATCTCTGACCCGAAGACGGCTCATGCAGAGTCTCTGACGCCCGCCACCATGTATATGCCTGTCTGGCAGGAAGAGCCG
Organism: Lachnospiraceae bacterium; assembly: GCA_017441825.1. Taxonomy (GTDB): domain Bacteria; phylum Bacillota; class Clostridia; order Lachnospirales; family Lachnospiraceae; genus UBA1267. The sequence continues at coordinate 77,791 of JAFRVD010000029.1, read as the reverse complement.
GATGAGTTCGGCCTGTCCTGGGCTTCGAACCCGGTAGTGACCGGCGGTCCCGGCCTCTACACGCTCGTGATCGCACAGTACAAGAACGCTTCTTCTCCGGAGCAGGCCGGCTACGGCATCGGCCTTGTCCTCAAGGAAAAGAAGGACGGTCTTGAGTACGAAGAAGTTCTCGAGTACGTTCCTGCTGACCATACCTACGGTATCGTGGGCGGCTTCGCGGCATCCGGCTGGGGCAGCGACGGCGACGACGTCCCGATGGAAGCTGACGGCGAAAACAAGTGGGTCGGCGAAGTCGAGCTTGCAGCCGGCGATGAATTCAAGGTCCGTGCGGACGGCGACTGGACCTACAGCTGGGGCGACGGCGAGAACAACCTTGTTGCGGAAGCAGACGGCACGTATGTAGTAACCATCACGTTTGACGGCGATGCTACGGTAACTGCTGAACTCAAGGAGTAACAGGCACCTCGGAAGCGGGGCTTCATTTTCGCGAATGAGGCCCCGCTTTATTTCAAAAAGAATCTGAACACAATGAGAAGGACTGACATGATTCGATTCGGGAAAAGGGCGGTATGCCTTCTCCTGGCCCTGCTGCTGGCGCTTGCCGCAACGGGCTGCGGGAAGAATAAGATCCCAGACGTTAAAGATTTTGAAGACAGCTACGTGGACGCGCTTCCGGAAGACGCCGGAGACGGGCTCACGCTTCATGCGTTCAACTGGACGTATCATGAGATCCTGATCAATCTGGAAAACATCCGGAACGCCGGATTCAAGAACGTGCTGACCATGCCGGTGCAGCAGCCGAAGAGCGGCGGCTCCGCGTGGTGGGCGTTTTACCAGCCGCTGAGCTTTTCAATCGGCGACCAGTCGGCTTTAGGCACCAAAGAGGAGCTCGTGGAGCTATGCCGGGAAGCGGAGAAGTACGGCATCTGTATCCTTGCGGATATTGTAGTGAACCACATGGCGTCCACGGACGATGAGCAGCGCGAGCCGGACGGGACGCCCACAGTCTCCCCGCAGGTCGCGGCTTACGAGCCGGTCATCTATGCGAACCGGAATGAGGATGTGGACGGGACCGGGGTCACATTCCACCACAACAAGAACGCGTCGGGCTCCGGCGCGGAAACGCAGTACTACGCGTACGGCTGCCTGCCGGACCTGAACACGGCAAACCCGTATGTCCAGGAGCGGATGACCGCGCTCCTTTTAGAATGCATCGACGCAGGGATCGACGGCTTCCGGTTTGACGCCGCGAAGCATGTGGAGACCAGCGGGGACCCGGACTACCCCAGCGACTTCTGGGACAACGTCCTCGGGAAAGCGAAGGACTATTATCATGAAAAGACCGGGAAGGACCTCTACGTCTACGGAGAGATCCTGAACTCTCCCTTAGGGCGGAGCCTTTCCGAATACACGAAATACATGAGGATCACCGACGATGGCTTCGCGGCCCAGTTCAAGAACGCGTTTGCCACGCAGGACCCTTCAAAGATCCTCAATGCCGCGCTCAAGACGGATGACGCTTCGGAGCTCATCGCCTGGGTGGAGAGCCACGACGAATACGTGACCACCAACACCCATTATTCCGACGTCCGCGTGGCCAAATACTGGTCCGTCATCGCGGCAAAGAAAGGGCTCGGAGGCCTGTATCTCGCACGGCCTACGGAGGAGCTTACGGTGGGGGCCATTGGCTCCTATGCGTTTGAAAGTGAATATACAGCGGTGGGAAACCGTTTCCACAACCGCTTTTACGACGCGGATTCCTATGAATCCGTATATGAGACGTATTACATTGTTGAAAAGATCAAGCCGGACGATCAGGGTGCGCTCATCCTGAACACCTGCGAAACAGACCCGGAGAAGGTAGTGAAGGTCGCCGTTCCGCACCTTGAAGACGGAAATTATTACGACGCCCTCACGGGAGAACGCGTTGCGGTCAAAAAAGGCACCGCGTACCTTAAGTTCGAGGCGAACGGCATGGCGGTCATCACGCGTTCCAAAGACGTCCATCCGGAGGTCAGGGTCTCTGAACGGGACTGCTCGTTCGTTGGAGACAAGGAGATCACGCTGACCACCCGGAACTGTGACGAAGCGTATTATTACTTTAACGGGGACGAAGGAACAAAGACTGAGATCCATGACACTGCTGCGGTGAAGCTTCAAGGGAACGTACGTGACGGAAAAGCGGTGCTCCATATTTATCTCCGGAAAGGCGCCAATGTGTTTGAACAGGACCTCACATATACGGAGGTCGAACTCATCGAAGGGAAATTCAACGTAGTGAACCTTGCGGACAAGTACCTGAACGGAGACTACGAGCTCTATATCTGGAGCTGGGATCCCGGGACCTGGAGCAAGGATTATGAGATCCGGGACGGCGTCCTTCTTGTGGATACCACGGGTATGACCGGCTTCCTTGTTGCCGTGTTCGAAAAAGGCTATGAGATCACAAATCCGAAGAAGTGGGATGCGAACGTGATCAAACAAAGCGCGGATATCAAGGGAGACGTTCTGAAACAGGGCTTCTTTGACATGTCCGGGTTCTAAGCGGGCATTACGTGAAACAGACTGAAAGACAGGACCGGACACACCCTGTCAAGGACCTTAAAGGGAGGTTCCAATGAAAAAGCTCAGACTTCTTCTCCTGTTCCTGTGCCTCATCCTTCTCTTCGTGCCCGTTACGGGCTGCAAGAAGCGGAAGGAAGGCCCGGACGATGAGCCCATCGCGCTCACGCCCGCAGGAGACGTCATTTCGAAATATACGAAGGACGGCACGGATTACGCGTCCATGTCTCCCGAGGCCACAAAGATCGTAAGGCTCCATTACCGCAGGAACGATGATTCCACGAACGACCGGAGCTGCTACGAGCCCTGGAACGTCTGGGCGTGGGACATGACGAACGGCGGAAACGGCGCGGCGTATGAGTTCACGGGCTACGACGACTACGGCGTCTATGCGGACCTCGATCTTTCCGTGATCTCCGAAGGAAAGGAGATCAACCTGTTAGGATTCATCGTCCGGACGGACAACTGGTCCAAGGACCCGGACGGGGACCGCTCCATAGAGATCCTGCCGGAGACCCCCGGCGGTGTCCAGAACGCATACGTACGGACCACGGAATCCACCGTATTCGACACGGAGGAGAACGCCTGCAAGTCCATCGTGAGCTACGCGATGCTCCGGGATGCGCGGACGGTGAGCGTCTACTTCAAGCCGCTCCACGCGGAATTCAAGTCCTACGCACCAAGGTTTTCCATGACCCTGAACGGCGAGCCTTATAAAGATTTTTCCATGGGCGAATACGACCCGACGCTTATGCGCGCGGACCTCACCCTGGAGGATGATATCGGCATCTCCGATACCGTAACGGTCAGTTACCGTTTTGACGACTCCTGGATCCAGCAGACGGAGCTCATGATGACCAACTATTTTGATACAGCAGAGTTCAACGAACGGTACGCCTATGACGGAAACGACCTTGGCGTCACTTTCGACGATGAAGCCCATGTGACCGCCACGACCTTCAAGGTCTGGGCGCCCACCAGCACGAAGCTGCTGCTGAATATCTATAACGACGGGGATCCGGAGAAGGAAAAGGAGCCCTCGGCCGTCTACGAGATGGAAAAGGGCGAAAAAGGCGTGTTCTCGTACACGGTCCCGGAGGATCTGGACGGTAAATATTATACCTATACAGTTACGAATTCCAAAGGCACGAACGAGGTCACGGACCCGTACGCGAAAAGCGCGGGCGTCAATGGAAAGCGCGGCATGGTGGTGAACTTCACGAAGCTCGACGCCTCTGTTCCGGGGTGGAACGAAGACGTCCGGCCGTTCTCCGGGAACGCAGTGGACGCCGTGATCTATGAAGCGCACGTCCGGGATATGACCATCAGCGAGACCAGCGGCGTGACGCCGGAATACCGTGGTCGGTTCCTGGGCCTTTCCGAGACCGGGACCACCTATACAAAGGACGGGGTCACTGTCACGACAGGCCTCGACCACTTAAAGGAGCTCGGCGTGACGCACGTCCAGCTCCAGCCGTTCTATGACTACTCCTCGGTGGACGAGCGTACGTCGCAAACGGTGCTGTCTCAAGAGAATTACAACTGTGGCTACGATCCCCAGAACTACACCGTCCTGGAAGGAAGCTATTCCACCGACCCGTACGACGGGTACGCGCGGATCCGCGAATTCAAGACGATGGTCATGGCCATGCACGGTGCGGGTCTTTCCATCTACATGGACGTGGTGTACAACCACACCGCGAGCTCGGAGAACTCGAACCTGAACCTCCTCGTGCCGTATTACTACTACCGCACGAAGGCGAACGGCGCCTTCTACAACGGCTCCGGCTGCGGCAACGAGCTCGCTTCGGAACGGTACATGGTGAACAAGTTTTTCCGGGAATCCTGTGCATTCTGGATCGACGAGTACCATCTGTCCGGCTTCCGGTTCGACCTCATGGGCCTCATAGACAACCAGACAATGATCGATATCTACAACGACTGCAAGACCCTGTATTCCGATATCATGATCTACGGCGAGCCGTGGACCGGCGGCGCCTCCAAGCTGAAGGCGGGCGTGAGCGATTCAAAGCTCACGGAGCAGACCACCGTCCAGGAGTCCCTCGCGCAGGACTTCTTTGCGGGCAGCGGAGTTCTGGTTGGCGCATTCAACGACGTTATCCGTAACGCCGTCCGCGGCGGAAACAATCCCGGGAAGGGCTACGTCCAGGGCAGCTCCGGGGACGCGTCCCAGATCGCGATGTGCGTTTCGGGCCTGTTCTCGAAGGAGACCGTAAAGACGCAGAATATCGACCCGAACCAGGTGCTGAACTACGTATCCTGCCACGACAACTACACCCTTTACGACCAGCTGGTCCAAACCATGAACGAGGACCGGCTGCCGGCAGCCTACACGCAGGCGGATTCCATTATCTTCCTCGCGGAAGGCGTGCCCTTTATCCAGGAAGGCGAGGAATTCATGCGGAGCAAGCTCGATCCTGATACGGGCAAGTACGAAGGGAATTCCTACAACGTGGGCGACTTCATCAACGTGATGGATTATTCGCTGAAAATTGAACACGCGGATATTTATGAGAAGATCCGGGAACTCGTCGCGTTCCGGCGCGGTACGGACGCGTTCCGGATCGCGGACCGCGGGGAGATCGGAAAGCGTGTCACGAACGTCTCCGCTGAAAAAGGAAACATCATTTACACGGCGGATGAATTTACTGTCATCCACTCCGTTTCCGGGACGACCGTCACGCTCGACGGTACCTACGAAATCGTCTACTCGAATCTGCGTGATTCCGGAGAAACCGTTTCCGGAAGCATCAGCGTGAAGACGAACGAGTCGGTCGTCTTAAGAAAGGCGGACTGACGATGCTGAGACACGGGGAGATCAGCACGGAAATGGACAGGAAGCCGTTTATCTTTACAGTGACGGCGCTTTCCGGGTGCCTTATTGCTGCGGTCCTGATCCTTGTGCTCGGGAAGAAGGATCCGCTCGGGATCTTCGCGGGAGTGCTTCTTCTGATCGTCGCGGCGGCGGCAGCGGTAGTCCTCTTCGCGATGCTGACGGACAGGGCATACATAGAGGACGATACCCTTTATATCAGCTACATGTTCAGGAAAGCGGCGGTGCCGGTCGAAAGTATCGGCAGCGTGACCTATAAGGACGACGTCTACTACGTCCTGGATAAAAGCGGCAAGGTATTAGGGTCCATCAACGGAAGGCTCACCGGGATCGACCGGGTCCTGTTTGCGCTTGACAAGAGGAAAGTTCCGTTTGTGTAACAGACGGGTAAGTATACATTATCATTCATGGAGGAAAATATGGCAAATCTAAAGCTCTCCCACATCTACAAGGTCTATGATAACGGGAAAAAAGCGGTAAATGATTTTTCCATTGACATCGCCGACAGGGAGTTCATCGTCTTTGTCGGTCCTTCGGGCTGCGGCAAGTCCACCACGCTCCGGATGATCGCAGGTCTCGAGACCATCACCGCGGGCGACCTGTTTATAGGCGACACGCTGGTGAACGACATGGAGCCGAAGGACCGCGATATCGCGATGGTGTTCCAGAGCTACGCCCTGTACCCGCATATGTCCGTGTACGAGAACATGGCGTTCGGCCTCCGCAACAGGAAGATGCCGGAAGCGGAGATCAAGGACCGCGTGCTGAAGGCGGCCAAGATGCTGGACATTGAGGAGTATCTTGACAAGAAGCCCAAGGAGATGAGCGGCGGCCAGCGGCAGCGTGTCGCTTTGGGACGCGCCCTCGTCCGGGATCCGAAGGTCTTCCTCCTGGACGAACCGCTTTCGAACCTGGACGCGAAGCTCCGCGCGACCATGCGTACTGAGATCACGGCGCTCCACAAGAGCCTGAACACGACCTTCATCTACGTCACGCACGACCAGGTGGAGGCGATGACGATGGGCACGCGGATCGTGGTCATGAAGCTCGGGTACGTCCAGCAGATCGACACGCCCATGAACCTGTACAACGAGCCGTACAACAAGTTCGTGGCAGGCTTCATCGGCACGCCGCAGATGAACTTCTTTGACGTAAAGCTGAAACGGGAAGGGGACCGGGTCTTCGTGAAGTTCTCGAACAACGATGAAGTGGCCATCCCGTACGAGCGGGTCTCAAAGATCCACAGCCGCTATCTGAACGGAGATACCGCCGTGACCTTCGGCATCCGTCCGGAGCACATCTCCTTAAGCAAGGAGGACGACGGCGGCCTCAAGATCATCGTGACCAACGTGGAGCGGCTCGGCAATGAGACGAACGTGCACGGGAAGCTCGGAGACCATCTGGGCGAGTTCACGATGAAGGACGAAGGCAACAACATCATAGTGAAGGTCATCGACAGGGACGACATCGAGGTTGGCGACATCGTGTACGCGAGCCCGAACCCGAACAAGGTCCACTTCTTTGACGCGGAGACCGAAGTCACTCTGATGAACAAGATCCCGCCGTACAACACTGTGGAAACGCAGATCTCGGGCGGTGAAATGACGCTCCTTGGCGGAAAGGCAGCGCTTCCCGCGGTCTTTAAGAAGGCGGTCGGAAACGCAGAGAGCATCTCTCTCAGCATCCCGCCTGAAGCCATCGTTCCCGGAAAGGATTTCAGCCTGAAAGTGGCCCGGATCGAAAAGGCGGACGACAAGCGTCTTGCCTATCTCGAGTACGGAGACAGCTACCTGTTCGCGCTGGTGGACGATACGGTGAAGGAGGGAGATCTTTACAGCTTCTCGCTTCTCAATGAAAAGCTCAACGTTTCCGTAAAGGACAAGGAAGTCCTTACGGCGGTACCGGACGACGTGGCGCTTACCGGACGCTTCAGTAAAACCGAGGTCAAGGAGAACGGCGAGCGTGTGCTCCACTTCTTCTACAACATCGGCGACTACACGCTGGAGACCGCGCCGGAGCATGGCTATAAGATCAACTCGATCGACGGCGACAGCTGCTATAAGAACACCTACCGGTACACGGTGAACCGGGACCGCATCCGCCTGGTAAGCGAATCGGAGCCGGGTCTTCACGCGAAGGTGAAGGAGTATCTGAACTACGGCAACGTCCGCTTCGCGAAGGTCGAGGCCGACGGACAGGAGTTCCTGATCAAGGTCGAGCCGCAGTTCAAGGCGGATTCGGTCAAGGTGAGCTTTGACAGCGGAGACGTATCCGTGTACTCAACGCTGATCGACATGATGCTCTGCTGATATGAAGGCGGGATCCACAGGGACTTCAGTCGAGCTTACGCCGAATTCCAGGCCGTTCCTTATAAAGAGACTCCTTTCGGACGGGTTTGACACCGTGCTCCTCTTCGGGCTCTTTATGCTCTTTACGTCGCTTATCATGAAGCTGCCGCTTGCCGGCACGTATCACGCGCATTACGAAAGCGCGGCGGCGATCCTTGAAGAGACCCGGGAGCGCCTTCAGAACGACGCAGCGGCGATCAGTGAAGAACTCAGGAACAACTATGAATACCGGAACGCGCTTTTTGCGGCAAATCTTCACGGGTATCTTTTAAAGATGCTTGTTGCGTTCCTCGCGGAAGCGCTCGTGTTTCTTCTCGTGCCTCTTCTTTCGAAGGACAGGCAGACCCTCGGGAAGCTTCTCACAGAGGTCATGCCGTTCAGTGAGAAGAGACAAAGCCGCATAAAGTGGTACCAGGTGACAGCACGATTCCTGTTCATCTTTTTCCTGGACAGCTGCGGGCTGTACCTCGTGACAGGGATCCTGACGTTTCTGCTGGTACCGGTCCTCCGGCTCATCGAAATGCTCTTAAATAAAAAGAACAAAACGGTCTGCGACTTTGTGACCTTTGTGTTCATCATCGAAAAACGATCCTACGACGGGATCGGCTGACATACAGGAATTGTATTAAAGGGAGGGAAAAACAATGAAACGCATCACAGCTATTATGCTTGTACTTGCCATGGCGGTATCACTTCTTGCAGGCTGCGGCAAGAAAGAGTCGGACGACGGCGTCATCCGCGTATGGGTAGGTGAAGAATCCGCGGAATTCTACCAGAAGATCGGCGACGAGTATGTGGCCGCCCACAGCGACTTCGGCTACAAGATCGAGGTCAAGGGCATGGACACCGGCTCGATCGCCGGCACCATCACGAACGACCCGACGGCAGCAGCGGATATCTATACGGTGGCGCACGACAACATCGGCAAGCTTGCGTCCACTCAGTGCGCGAAGCCCATCATGGACGAGACCCTGATCGCACAGGTCAAGGCGGACAACCCGGCTTCGTTCCAGAAGGTCATCTATTCCACGCTGAACGACAAGAGCTATCTGTACGGCGTTCCGTACATTTCTCAGGCGCTGTTCATGTACTACAATAAGGAGCTGGTCACGGAAGAGCAGGCCAAGACCTTTGAAGGGCTTCAGGAAGCCGCGAAGGCTGCCGGCACGAAGGCCATCACGGTCACCGGCGACGACGGCTACAACATGTCCTTCGCACTGCTCGCGACCAACGCGAACGACCACAGCACCACGGTAAAGATATTTGAAGGCGCGGAATCCGTTTCCGGCGGCGCAAAGGGCGAAAGCAACTGCCAGGGCGACGATACCGTCGCGATCTTCCGGTGGCTGCAGGCGTTCGCGGAAGACCCGAACGGCTTCAAGTGGGCATCGCCGGACGGCTGGGACGCGGACCTTGACAAGGACAACAAGGGCGTTCTCGCGGTCATCGGCGGCGCATGGCACTACAATACCGCGAAGGCGGCTTTGGGCGAGACGAATCTCGGCATCACCCTGATCCCGACCTTTACCCTGACGGACGCGTCCGTAGAAGGCCTCTCCGGCGTCAAGGCCGGCGACGTCTACCGCGGCGGCACCTTTGCAGACTGCAAGTGCTTTATGATCAACGCGAACTCCGCAACCACGAAGTACGCGAAAGAGCAGGAGCTCATCCTGTACCTTTCGAGCAAGGAAGTGCAGGACGCATCCTACCTCGAGTGCCTGAACGTCCCGGCATACGTAGGAGCCGCGGACTATATCAAGCAGTGCTTTGAGGAAGGCAAGGTCACGGAGAGCCAGTACAACCTGGCGGCGGCGCAGGTCAGCATGGCGGAGTGGGGCATCCCGCAGCCGTTCATCACCGGCACGCTGAACACTTATTACTACTCCAAGAACGCACCGGCGGTCTTCCGCGCGGTGATCGACCAGACCGCATACCCGACAACGGGCGACGTGATCTTACAGGAGACGACCTCTTTAGACGGTGTCAGAAAGGCCCTTTACCTCATCGAGTATCTGTGGATGCACGGTGTGACTCCCAAGGAATTCCCGGCGGCTCTGCCGGAGAAGGCATGACGAAACAGTATTGATTCCTGAACATTTTCTGGAGGGAATACGATGGCTTCCAATAAAAATCACGCTCCGAAAAAGAATCAGGAGAAGACGGGTCTCTTTGAGGGCCTTCGGAAAAAGTGCGAAAACTTCGGAAAGCGCTTTGCCGACGGCTCTCTCGGGACCAAGCTCTCCCACTTTATCTTCGGCGCAGGCAGTTTTTATCACGGACAGTACGTGAAAGGCGCGCTCTTTCTCCTGATCCAGTTGGGGATACTCGCGGTAATGATCTTCTGTCCGTCCATCAACGGCACGCCGTACGGCTGGAAGGCGCTTCGGAACCTGCCCCTCAATAACGTCACTGAGGGCGGCGATTTCGATCCCCTGACCGGCCAGTTCACCGTGGGCTCGGACTGCAAGCTGATGGTCCTGTTCGGTTTTGTGACCATTGCGCTCATCATCATCTATTTCATGGTCTGGAACATGAACATCCAGTCGTCCTACCAGACGGACATGGACCTGAAGATCGGCAAAAAGCCGAATACCTTCAGGGAAGACATGCGGTCGCTTCTGGACGGCAAGTTCCATGTGCTGATGCTGACGCCCACCTGCATTGCGGCGGCCGTTTTCACGATCCTGCCCACAATCTTCATGATCGCACTTGCGTTCACGACCTATAACTCTCAGGACATGAACGACCTCGGCACGAACCTGTTCCACTGGAACGGCCTTCAGAACTTCCGGGCGGTCTTTACCGGCGAAGGTTCTTTGGGTGTCGAGATCAAGAACCGGTTCATGCCGGTCCTCGGCTGGACCTTCCTGTGGGCTATTTTCGCGACGCTCACCTGCTACTTCGGCGGCATCATCCTGGCGCTCCTTATCAACAAGAAGGGCCTGAAGGGCAAGAAGGTCTTCCGGACCATCTTCATCTTCACGATCGCTGTCCCGCAGTTTATTTCACTGCTGGCGGTCCGTAACCTCTTAGGTGAGTACGGCCCGGTCAACTCGCTCCTTCAGGACTGGGGGATCACGAAGGAACCCATCGGGTTCCTGGGACTCCATCCGAGCGACAGTGAATCGCTCGCGAAATTCATGGTCATCCTGATCAACATGTGGGTCGGCATCCCGTATACGATGCTGATGACGTCCGGTATTCTCATGAACATTCCGACGGACCTCTACGAGGCGGCCCGGGTGGACGGCTCGTCCACGATGAAGATGTTTTTCAAGATCACGCTGCCCTACGTCATCTTCATTACGACCCCGTACCTGATCTCGAGCTTTGTAGGCAACATCAACTCGTTCAATACGATCTTCCTTCTGACCGGCGGCGGTCCGACCTATACCGGCTATCAGGCCGGCGGCACGGACCTCTTAGTGACGTGGCTTTATAAGGTGACCATCGACCAGGGCTCCTACAACACCGGCGCCGTGATCGGTATCTTCACCTTCCTGATCACCGCCACCATTACGCTCATCACGTACCGCCGAAGCAAGGCTTATAATGAGGAGGACACTTTCCAATGAGTACAGCGGGTAAAAAGAGAAAGTTCAGCAGCCAGTCCAGGAACCGGCGGATCAGCCTGGGCGCTACGTATACCGTACTTAGCCTCCTGAGCGTGATCTGGCTGATCCCGCTGATCTGGATCGTGCTTTCCGCCTTCCGGTGCGAATACCAGCCGGACGGCACGTTTATCGGAAGGGTCACGAGCAGCTTCTTCCCGAAGCAGTTCGGCCTCAAAAACTTTGAAGACCTGTTTACCGCCACGTATTACGGCGTGCCCAAGGCGTTCCCGCGGTGGATGCTGAACACGCTTTTCATTGCGATCATCGACTGCATCATTTCCACGTTCCTGGTGCTGTCCGTGGCGTACTGCATGTCCAAGCTGAAATTCAAGCTGAGGAAGCCGTTCATGAATATCTCCATGATCCTCGGGCTGTTCCCGGGCTTCATGAGCATGATTGCGATCTACTTCCTCTTAAAGTCCGTAGGCCTCACCGGAAATCCCTCCCATCCGGAGTATTCCGTGGTCGGCCTGATCCTCGCGTACAGCGCGGGTGCCGGTCTGGGCTTCCAGATCGCGAAGGGCTTCTTCGACGTCCTGCCGAACGCGCTTGTGGAATCGGCTAAGCTCGATGGCTGCACCAATTTCAAGATCTTCCGGCGGATCATCCTGCCGCTCAGTAAGCCCATCATCATCTATCAGGCGCTGATGAGCTTTACCGGGCCCTGGATGGACTTCATCTTCGCGAAGGTCATAATAGGCGCGGACAACGCAAAGTACTGGACGGTTTCCGTGGGCCTTTACTCAATGCTGTTCGGTACGCACCCGGATACCAACCTGTTCACTCAGTTCGCGGCAGGCTGTGTGATCGTGGCTGTGCCTATCGTGACGCTGTTCATGTTCCTGCAGCAGTATTATGTGGAAGGTGTGACGGCCGGCGCGGTCAAGGGATAACGGATCATCATATTAAGGTTAAGCGGGAGAGTACAGGGGTCAGCCTCTGCATTCTCCCGTATTTTTGCGCGATTTTGGGTGTTTTTTGCCTGTTCGTATTGTGAAATGCGGAATCGTCCGTTATAATCAGTTCAAAGCGTTTACGGGGGTGTTTCGGGCTTCACGCGGAGTTGTACGCGGGGGCCCGTCAGGACCCTCTTCAGTAAACCGACTGTCTGACGTACCAGAGGAGGCTGTACCCGTATGACAAGACCCTTGATCTGTATCCCCATGGGCGACCCGGCCGGCATCGGCCCGGAGATCGTTTTGAAAGCGTGCGCGGACCCGGAGACCGTTTCGTCCGCCCGGCTTGTTGTGGCAGGCGACCGGAAGGTGATGGACCGCGCTGAGACGTACCCCGGCATTCCGGGGCTTGCGATCCGTGTGATCGAAGATCCGGAGGACGGAGAGTACGTCCCGGGCGTTCTTAACCTGATCGATCTTGACAACGTCGATATGGAAAGATTTACGGTCGGGGAAATTTCCGGCATGTGCGGAAAAGCAGCCTATGAATACATCGAAAAGAGCATTGAGCTTGCGAATGCGCGGAGAGTTGCCGCGGTCGCGACCCCGCCCATCAACAAGGAATCGTTACGTGCCGGAGGCGTCGATTTTATCGGCCACACGGAGATCTTCGGCGCGCTCACGAATACCCCGGATCCTCTGACCATGTTCGAAGTCCGCGGCATGCGCGTCTTCTTCCTGACGCGGCACGTGTCGCTTCGTGCAGCCTGCGATCTCATCACAAAGGACAGGATCAAAGACTACGTCCGGCGGTGTACGGAAGCACTCCGGCGCCTTGGCGTCACGGAGGGAACGATGGCTGTTGCCGGCCTGAACCCGCACAGCGGCGAACACGGCCTGTTCGGCGATGAAGAGGTGCGGGAGATCTTCCCGGCTGTTGAGGAGCTTAAGGCGGAGGGGTATGACGTCGCAGGCCCCGTGCCTGCGGATTCCGTCTTCCATCTGGCACTTCAGGGACGGTACAACAGCGTGCTTTCCCTGTATCACGATCAGGGGCACATCGCCACCAAGACGCTCGATTTCGAGCGGACCATCGCCGTGACGAACGGCATGCCCATTCTCCGGACGTCCGTGGACCACGGGACGGCCATGGACATTGCAGGGACGGGGATCGCGAGCGCCGTAAGCATGATCGAAGCGATACGCCTTGCAGTCAAATACGCGCCGAATTTCAGCGCATAACGATAGATACCGGTTTTTTAAGGGAGGAACAATATGATCCGCAGACTGATCCGGCAGATGCTGTTCGCGCAGATCTTTTCCGCGCTCACAGTTTCCGTGTGCCTGTTGATCGACAGTGTGATCATCGGAAGATATTTAGGCGTAGAAGCGCTGTCCGCATACCAGCTGGCCAGTCCGGTGCTTCTCGTGCTTGCCGCGTTCGGAAGCATGCTTGCCGCCGGCATCCAGGTCGCCTGCAGCAAGTCGCTCGGTAAGGGCTCCCAGGAGGAGACGAACAGAGGCTATTCCTCTGCCATCGTGCTGGGCTTCGGCGTAGCGTTTTCGCTGATGCTTTTCGTGTTCCTGTTCCGTTCGTTCATTGCGAGGGCTTCCGGCGCAGGGTCGGAAGGCACTCTGTTTACGGATACGAGGGACTATATGACGGCGTTCGTTATCGGCGCGCCGGCTACGATGGGCGCCCTGATCCTGGTGCCGTTCCTGCAGATCGCCGGACAGAGCGGCATCCTGGTTGCCGCAGTACTCGCGATGACTGTTACTGATATCGCTCTGGACCTCGTAAACGTTTTTGTGGTCCACGGCGGCATGTTCGGGATGGGTCTGGCCTCCGCCATCAGCTATTACTGCGCGCTTATTGTGGGCGGCTGGTATTTCTTTACGAAAAAATGCGTGTTTAAATTCTCGCTGAAGCAGGTGTCCTTCGCGAAGATGCGCGAAATGCTTGCGGGCGGCCTGCCCTCGCTCATCAATATGGCGGCGGGAGTGGTGCTTGTGGTAGTCCTGAACCAGATCCTTCTCGGGACAGGCGGCGCCCTGGCTGTTGCGGCATTCTCCGTCATAAGCACCATCGGCAACTCCGCGAACTGTGTTTCGACCGGGATCAACGGGGTGACCCTGACGCTTTCCGGTATTTTATATCAGGAAGAGGACCGCACCGGCCTCAAGGTCCTGATTCAGACGATGGCGCGTTCGAGCGTGTTCTTAGGTATAGTGGTTGGGGCCGTCCTGATCCTCTGCGCGCCTCTTTTCGCGCGGTTCTTTATCACGGAGGACAGCCCGGCCAGGGACATGGCAGTCACGGGCATCCGTCTCTATTCCGCCGGCATGATCCCCATCTGCCTAACGGCAGCGCTCAAGAGCAGCTATCAGGGCATGGAAAAGACGAGGCTCACCGAACTCATTTCCGTTATGGAGCAGCTGGTCTTCCCGGCTGTTGGGGCACTGATCCTGAGCCGCTTCCTGGGAACGTTCGGCGTCTGGTTCTACTTTGTCTCGGGCGAGCTCCTGACACTCCTTATGATCGCTGTCCTGATCCGGCAACGTACGAAGAGCGCCCCCTGGCGGGACGGCGCATACCTCCTTCTCAATGATTCCTTCGGCGTCCCGGCGGACCAGCTGATGGAAACGGACATCGCGACGCTTGAAGACGCGGTGCGGGTTTCTCAGGAAGCGGAGCAGTTCTGCCTTGAGCGCGGACAGAGCAGCCGGCTTTCGAAGCGCATCGCGCTCTGTATTGAAGAAATGGCCGCGAACGTGATCGATCACGGCTTTAAAAAAGATGACAAACCGCACCGGCTGTCCGTCCGCCTGCTCCATAAGGAAGACAGCTGGGTGATCCGTTTCCGCGACGACTGCCGCGCCTTCGACCCGGTGCACTACATCCCGGCAGAAGGAAAAGACGCCCTGGGCATCCGCCTGACGCTCGCAATGGCGGACGAAGCACAGTACACGTATTCACTGAGTCTCAACAATCTCGCGCTGAGGCTTCCCGGGGAACGGGAAGAAGCATCTTAAGGAGGTGCCAGAAATGCCGGCTGATTTTAAGAAACAGGTGACGATGGACCCCTCAGGATTTGTCCTTCTTTCCGATTACGTCCCGGGGATCGTCCAGGAGATCCGCTACTTTTCCACATACAATTTCGTGGGCGACAGGATCGACGGCTACGAAGAGCCCTGCGCGCTTATGACGCGGGAAGCGGCGCGTGCGCTCCGGGAAGTCGCGAACGAAGTGAACGTACACGGGTACCGGCTGAAGATCTTTGACGCGTACCGCCCGGCCTCCGCGGTCCGGCATTTCATGATGTGGGGCATCGATGACCTCGACCTCCGGATGAAGCCGTTCTTCTACCCGGACCTCGAAAAGCAGGTCCTGTTTAAGGAAGGCTACATCGCAAGCCAGTCCAGCCACAGCCGCGGCAGCGCCGTGGATTTAACACTCCTGTCCATGGAGACAGGCAGGGAAGTGGATATGGGGAGCCCCTTTGACATGTTCAGCCCGGTGTCCCACCCGGATTACCGCGGGATCACGGACGAGCAGTACGGGAACCGGATGTACCTCCAGAAGGTCATGGGCCGGCACGGCTTCGCGCCTCTTTTCTGCGAATGGTGGCACTTTGTACTCAAAGACGAGCCGTACCCGGATACGTATTTCGAGTTTCCGGTGTCATCGGCGTATCTCAAAAGATAGACCGTAAAGATCCTTTCGTTTCAATCCTTTTTCAAGCTTTGACTCTTAGAATGACAGACAGGGACGGAAGAACGCCCCTGAGACCATTAAAGGGAGGGAACGGTATGAAGCTTCTGCTTGCCGAAGACGAAAAGAGAATGGCGGACGCCCTCACACAGCTTCTCGCGCTTGAAGGCTATGAGGTGGACCACTTTGCCGACGGAGAATCCGCACTTATGGCGGCGGAGAGCGGGATCTATGACGTGATGGTCCTGGACGTCATGATGCCCCGGATGAACGGCTATAAGGTGGCGTCAGAGATCAGGAAGGGAGGGAATAAAACACCCATCCTGATGCTGACCGCAAAGAGTGAGCTCGACGATAAAGTGACCGGCCTCGACTCCGGCGCGGACGACTACCTGACGAAGCCGTTTATGTCTAAGGAGCTTCTTGCGCGCCTCCGCGCGCTGACGCGGCGGAACCAGGGCTACCGCGAAAGCGGCCCGGCCTTCGGCGACATTGAGCTCCGGCAGGAGACCGCGGAGCTTTTCTGCACGTCCTCGGGACGGTCCGTGCGTCTTGGAGAAAAAGAGTATAAGATCCTGGAATACATGATCGCGAACCAGAGCCAGATCCTTTCACGGGAGCAGCTTGCGCTCCGGATCTGGGGCTATGAGTCTGACGCGGAATACAACAACGTGGAGGTCTACATGTCCTTCACGAGAAAGAAGCTGGCCTTTGTGGACGCGAAAACAGAGATCAAGGCTGTCCGCGGGATCGGCTACGAACTGAGGTGCCCGGATGTTCAGTAGGACCAGACGAAATATCGTATTAGCCCTCATGGGCGGACTGATCCTGTTCCTCACGCTGACGCTTGCGGCCATCATCGTCTCCAGCAATCTGTCCACGAGGCGGCAGAACCAGAAGATGCTTTCGGATTTCGTCGAGCGTTACCGGCTGGAAAAAGGCCCGGACGGAGTGATTCCGGGGCTGCCGGACGGGATGCATCCGGACGATCCTGATGACCTTGACGATCCGGACGACCTTGACGATCCTGACGATTTGGACGATTCGGACGACCGGGACGACCGGGATGATTCACCCGCCCCCGGCGGCATGCGGGACCGTCTGAGAGACCAGGACATGTTCCGGCTGTCGTCCTTCTACTCGGTCGCGTTTTCCGGGTCCGGCGAGGTGCTCGCTGCGGACGCCGGCAATAACGCCCTGTATTCAGCGGAGGATATCGTCGCACTCGCGGAGGAGGTCCGGGAGAGCGGGAAGACCACAGGAAAGAAAGGGACGCTTCTCTATGAGACAGCGGAACGGGACGGGTATTGCCTGGTCGCGTTCCTGGATACGACAGTCACCCAGAACAGCATGGACCGGGTGCTCCGGATCACGCTGGTCACCGGAGTGATCGGCGTGCTGGTCCTCCTCACGGCTTCCGTATTCATCGCGCGCGCCATCGTCCGGCCGCTCGAAGAAAACGACCGGAAGCAGAAGCAGTTCATTTCCGACGCCGGGCACGAGCTGAAGACGCCGGTGGCGGTCATCAGTACGAACGCGGAGCTTCTTTCGAGACAGATCGGGAAGAACGAGTGGCTTTCGAACATCCAGTACGAAAACGAGCGTATGGGCGGACTTGTGACAGAGCTTCTGACGCTGTCCCGCGCGGAAAACGCGGCGTTCGTGCCGGAAGAGGTGGACTTTTCAAGGCTTGTCACGCAGGAGATCCTGCCGTTTGAGAGCGTCGCCTTTGAACATGGACTCGAGCTTCGGAGTACGCTTACGGAGGGGCTCTGCGTCCTCGGGAATCCGGGGCAGCTCTGCCAGCTGGTCTCGATCCTGACAGACAACGCGATCAGCCACAGCACGGGCGGGGACAGTGTGGACGTCACGCTGACGGCCGAGCATAAGCACGCGGTCCTTGCGGTCTCAAATCACGGGGAGGAGATCCCGGAGGATCAGAGAAGCAGGCTGTTCGAACGCTTCTTCCGGCTGGATACGGCGCGGACTGGCGGATCCGGGCATTACGGCCTGGGGCTTCCCATCGCGAAGGCCATTACAGAGGCGCACAAGGGGAAGATCAGTATCGGGTGTGCGGACGGCATCGTCACGTTTACCGTGCAGATTCCGCTCGATAAATAATATTTAAAACAAGCCGGAGCGGGTACCCGCCCCGGCTTGTTTTTTCAACAGGATATGCTATGATAATATCAGCAAAGAATGCGGAGCATTCAGGAAAGGAGGCCGGAGATGTTTGGAAAACGTTCTGTACGCCCGGAGATCGCATACGACCCTGAAACACAGTACCCGGTGTTCCTGTCGTCCATATGCACCGGGGAGAAGGCCGCGGGCTTCCGGAACCGCACGGACCGGAAATTCACCGAGGTCATGGTGATCCGGTCGGAAAAGGATGAGGCTTTATTCAAAAAAATGTACGGACTCGGCGAAGTCAAAACAGAATACTAGAAAGGGGAACTCTGTATGAAGATCAACATCGGCACATATTCGTTCGGCGGGATCGCGAGCTTTTTGGGACTCGGCCCGAGCCTTGCGGAAAAGTTCAAAACTGCGAAGGAGCTGGGCTATTCGGGCATCGAACTCCTTGCGGGCGACCTGAACAACAGCACGGAGGACATCCTGAAGTGGGCGGCGGACGCAGGCGTGGAGATCCTGAGCGTCCATGCGATGCCCACGAAGGAGATCATCGAGAAGGTGGCCGCACTCGGCGCGAAAGCCGTCATCTGTGCAGGCACGCCGTTCGCGACCGAAGAGGAAGCGAAGGAGGTTGCCGCGGAATTTGAAGAGCTTGCGAAAATCGCGGAGCCTTACGGCATCAAGATCGGCTATCACAACCACTCGTGGGAATTCTACATGGTGAACGGCAAGTCGCTTCTCGAGCATCTCCTCGATAACGCGCCGCACATCTATTCGCAGCTGGACTGCGGCTGGGCGATGAACGCCGGCATGTATCCGCCGTACTTCATCAGGAAGTATAAGGACCGGATCGTGGCCATCCACGTGAAGGAAAACGACAAGGTCCACGGTCCCGGAAAGACACCGAGGTCCAGGCATGCGGAGGAAGTTCCCAGGAAGAGCCCGTTCGAAGGCATCATGGAAAAGACAGTCGAGGAGCGTCAGAAGATCCTTGAGGATTTCCAGAAGAACGTGGGTCCCGTAAATCCGGAGATCGCCTGCCAGTGCCCGATCGCCGATGAACACTCGAACCTCGACTGGCTCGAGATCAAGAAGGCCCTCGACGAGCAGTCGTTTGAAGCGTTCTGGGTAGTTGAGCGCGAATATTTCTACAAGGACCATGACGAGTGCCTGCGCGAGGATTGCGCATGGCTCACGGAAAACATCCGGTAAGAGAGGACCTGCTTGCAGTACCTGATCACTTTTCTGGAGGGACTGATCTCGTTCATCTCTCCCTGCATGCTGCCGATGCTCCCCATGTACGTCTCATATTTTGGCGGGGGAGACGCCGGCAGGAAGAATACTGCCGTGAGGTCGGCTGCGTTTGTGGCCGGCTTTACGGTTGTTTTCTGTCTCTTGGGGGTTTTTGCCGGTACGCTCGGCATGCTGCTGAAAAAGTACCAGACTGCGGTGAACATCGTGACGGGCCTTATAGTGATCGTGTTCGGGCTTTCGTACCTCGGGATCATCCCCCTGAACTTCTTAAAGGGCATGACGAAGAGCGCCAATGTCACCGGCGTCTTTTCCGCGTTCCTGTTCGGCATGATCTATTCGGTCAGCCTGACGCCGTGTGTGGGTGCTTTCTTAGGCTCAGCCATCATGCTCGCGTCCCAGTCCGGAAGCGCCGTGAAGGGCCTGACCCTTCTTTTCGTGTATTCGATGGGGCTCGGCGTGCCGTTCATCCTTTCCGCCGTCCTTCTTTCGGAGCTTAAGGGTGTGTTCGGGTTTGTAAAGAAGCATTATAAAGTGATCGACTTAGTTTGCGGGATCTTCCTGATCCTCATAGGCGTCCTGATGATGACAGGGCTTTTGAACCGGTTCCTGTCCATCCTGTAAAGGGAGAATGCAATGAAGAAAAAAGCAGTGCTGACAGTGACCGCTCTTCTTGCGGTCCTCGTGCTTGGCTATTTTGGCTACCAGTGGCTGTCAGAAAAATACAGGCCGGAGAACCCGGGGTTTTCGGGCGGGTCCACGGAGGCTTCAGCGGAGAATACAGCGCCGCAGGATAACGGAGAAGTACCGGCGGATACGGCAGCTCCGGATGGAACTTCGGAGCCTGAGGCGGCCCCGGACACGGAGGCATCGGAGGCTTCAACGGAGGAACGGCTTCCTGCGGAGGGCGACGCGATGGCGGACATGGACGCGGAGGGTGACGCCATGGCCGACATGGATGCGGAAGGAGACGCCCTCGCCGGGAACGACGCGGAGGGCGATGCACTTGCCGAGCCCGCGCCGGACTTTACCATTTATGACGAAGAAGGCAATGAAATCCGCCTTTCATCATTCTTCGGGAAGCCCGTCATAGTGAATTTCTGGGCGACCTGGTGCGGCCCCTGCAGGCAGGAGCTTCCGCATTTTGAAGAGCTTTCACAGGAGTACGGCGATGAGGTCCAGTTCCTCATGATCAACCTCCTGACCGGCGGGGATACCCTGGAAAAGGTGAAGGAGTTCATTGCGGACAACGAATACACCTTCCCGGTATACTACGACACGGAGCTCAACGCGGCGTACACGTACGGGATCAACGCGATCCCGGTGACCGTAGCGATCGCAAAGGACGGAAGCATTTTAGGCGGATACACAGGGACGCTTACGAAAGACGTGCTCATGTCGATGATCACAGCACTCACAGCTAACTGAAAAAGGCAGAAACACATGGAGACAGACAGACGATACCCGAAGACAGCCGTGATCTGCAACAGGAAGAGCGGGCTTGAGGATGCGGAAAGCGCCGCGGATTCCGAGGCGGAATTTGACAGCCCGGAGACCATAGAGGCGATCACGGACGTCCTGCGCCGGCACGGCGTACCGGCAGTTATTCTTGAGGCTGATGAAAATCTTGCTGAGAACCTGAAGGAAAAGGAGATCCGTTTCGCGTTCAACCTTGCGGAAGGGAAGCACGGACGGGACCGGGAAGCGCATGTGCCCGGACTTCTTGGACTTCTGAATATACCCTACATGGGGAGCGACGCCGCCGTGATGGGAGTGACTCTTGACAAGGAGCTCTGCAAGCGCCTTGCGGGATCCTGCGGGATCCGCGTCCCGAAAGGGATCGTGGTCTCCCCGGACGACGATCTTTCTGCCCGCGCGGAAGAGCTCACCTATCCCGTGATCCTGAAGCCGAACGCGGAGGGTTCAGGCCGCGGGATCTTTGACCGGAGCATCGCGAAGGACGCTCACGAATTCACGGAGCTCCTCACCGCGTGCTTCCGCGAGTACCGCGGGAAAATGCTCGCGGAAGAATATCTTCCCGGGCGTGAATTTACAGTCGGCCTTTTAGGAAACGGGCCGGACATCCGCGTCTTCCGTCCCATGGAGATCTGCTACCATGAGCCGACTGAAGAAGATTTTTACGTCTACAGCTACAGGATCAAAAAGGATTTCAGGAAGTACGTTCACTATGAATGCCCGGCCCGGATCTCCGCGGAAGCCGAGCGGGAAATGACGGATGCCGCGAGGACGCTTTTTACAGTCCTCGGGTGCCGGGACGTTTCGCGGATCGATTTCCGCATGAACGGCGCCGGGGAGCCGTGCTTCCTGGAGCTGAACCCGCTGCCCGGCCTCGCGCCGGACTACAGCGACTATCCGATGGCTGCGGAGTCCGAAGGATACAGCTATGACGACATCGTGTTCGCGGTCTACCTCCATGCATTGAAGCGCACGGAAGAAAAAGAGGCCTGAAATGACGAAGACAGAAGAGTGGGCGCTGAAATACCCGGAATGGAATGACTGGCACTGGCAGATGCGGAACCGCGTGCGGAACGCGGAGGAGTTGTCAAAATGGATCCCCGTGTCACCGGAAGAGAAAAAAGAGATCGACGCGTGCCTTGTACGCTTCCGGATGGCGGTAACACCGTATTATCTGTCCCTGATCGACGTGAGCGACCCGGACGATCCGGTAAGGCGCGAGAGCATCCCTTCATTCAGGGAGCTCGCTGATAACACGGACGACCGGGAGGATCCCCTAAACGAGACCGGGGACAGCCCCGTCCCGTTCATCACGCACCGGTATCCGGACCGGGTCCTGTTCCTCGTGACGTTAGAGTGCGCGGAATACTGCCGGCACTGTACGAGGAGGAGGATCGTCGGGGAAGAGGATCACGCGATCCAGGGAGAAGCGCTGGACCGGGCCATCGGCTACATCCGGGATCATGAGGAGGTCCGCGACGTCCTTATATCCGGCGGAGACCCGCTGACGCTTTCCACGGAACGCCTTGAAGAGATCGTGAGAAGACTCCGGGAGATCCCCCACGTCGATATTATCCGGATCGGGACGCGAGTGCCCGTAGTCCTCCCAATGCGGATCGATGAGGGACTCCTCTCCATGCTGAAAAAATACCAGCCCATCTGGATCAATACGCATTTCAACCACGTACAGGAGCTCACGCCGGAGAGCGAAGCGGCCTGCGGCAGGATCGCGGATGCGGGGATCCCGCTCGGAAACCAGTCCGTCCTTCTCCGCGGCATTAACGATACGCCGGAGAAAATGAAAGCGCTGCTTCTCAGGCTGATCCACGCGCGGATCCGCCCGTACTACCTGTACCAGTGTGACCTGACACGCGGCATCGGCCATTTCCGGACCCCTGTTCAGACCGGGATCGATATCATCCACGCGCTCCAGGGAAACATTACGGGCTTTGCGATCCCGAAGTTCGTGATCGACGCGCCGGGCGGCGGCGGAAAGGTGCCGTTCAGCTACCAGTACATGATCTCTCATGACGAGCATGAGATCGTTTTTGAAAACTATCAGGGCAGGATATTCCGGTACCCTGAGCCGCGGGTTCCGTACGATACGGAAGACAGGAGTGACACATGAAGGCAATGGACTTAAAAAAGGTCTTCCGGTACCCTGAGGACAGGGATGCACGCTCGGAAGAACTCTTAAACTTTGCACTCGACCACGTGCCCTACTACCGGGAGCATTGGGCGAAATACGATCCGGGCAGGAGCTGTCCCATCGACGAACGGTTCGCGGCCATGCCCGTCCTCACGAAGGCGGATATGCGGATGTACTTCCCGGCAGGCGCGGTCCCGGACGGAAAGAGCATCCGGCAGGGTCTTGACGACGATGAGATCGAATACACCTTTACGAGCGGCACCACCGGCGACAAGGTGATCAACCTCTGGAACCAGCCCTGGTGGCACGCGTCTGAAATGGCTTCCTGGGAGCTCAATGAAAACCTTAAAAAGCTTACCTATCCGCCAAAGCAGGCCACTCTCGCAAGCTCCCTCAACGTGGGCATCAGCTGCGAGGAGGACCTGCCGTTTGACCACCGGATCATGGGAAACCTCCTGTACCTCAACGAGAAAGCGAACATTATCTGCTGGAAGGAAGCGCATTTCAAAAGGATGGTCGAGGAGCTGAACAGCTACCGGCCGACAGTGCTCGAGGCGAACCCGTCGCTCCTCGCAAAGCTCTGCTATTACGTACTGGACCACGGCCTTGAGATCGTATCTCCGGACGTGATCACGTTCACCTATGAGCTGCCGTCCGAGCTCCACCTTGCGGCCATCCGGAAGGTGTTTTCGAGCCCGCTCGTGAGCTCCTACGGGACAACGGAGACGGCCTTTGTGATGGACACCTGTGAAAAGGGGCTGTACCATGAGAACCTTGCGTATAACCGGATCGAATTCCTGCCCTTAAAAGAGGAATTCGGCGGACCGGACCTCGGGCGGATGGTGGTATCCACCTTCGGGAATCCGTGGGCGGTGATGCTTCGGTTCGACGTGGGCGACCTCGTACGGATCAAACGGGGCGGGTGCACCTGCGGAAGGGACCTGGGCTTTATTGCCGAATCCATCGAAGGGCGGGTGACAAATTCGACCTTTACGCCGGACGGAAGACTAGTGACGACCCGCATGGCGGACCTTGCCGTATGCGGGATCCCCGGCCTCCGGGAGTACGACGTCTGCCAGATCGACCGGAAGACCTATCTGCTCAGGCTTCAGGGGAACGGGGCTTCTGCCGATATGCGGGAAGCGGGCTACGAAAGCCTGAAGCGCCTGTACGGCCCGGAAGGAACATTCAGTGTGGATATCGTGGACGAGCTTCTGCCCGGACCGGCCGGAAAATACCGGAGAACGCACACAGAATTCGAATTTGACGACTGGTCACTTTGCTGAGGAGAAGAAATGACAAAAAGAAATATATATCTGATTGCTGGACATGGAGAAGATGACGGAAAAATGATCCGGGATGTAATCAGAGAGAACGGCATGGAAGGAGCTTCGGCCGCCTACATTGGCACCGCGAACGGCGAACATCCCATGTTTTTTGAGCGGATGAAGGAAGGCCTTCTGGCCGCCGGTGTGGAAAAAGTGACGCTGGCGCCGCTTGTCGGCCGCAAGAGAAATGTGGAAAAGGCGAAGGCGGCGATCCGTGACGCGCAGGTGATCTTCATTTCCGGCGGAGAGGTCGAGGACGGCATGAAGGGCCTTCCGGAGGACGTCCGTGCAGCGCTCTGGGAGCAGTATGAAGCAGGAGCGCTTTATATCGGCATCTCTGCGGGCACCATCATGATGGGAAAGGCCTGGCCGCACTGGGACGATGAAGACAACGATTTTGACAATGCATGGCTGTTCGACTGCATCGGCTTTGTGCCCACCGTATTTGACACCCATTGTGAAGACGAGGGCTGGCCGGAGCTTAAAAAGGCAGTGGAGCTTTCCGCGGAAGGCTTTACGGGTTACGGGATCCCGGCGGGCGGCATGGTGATCTATACCCCGGACGGACGGATGGAAAGCAATATGCCGCTCGACCCGTTTACGAACAGGGGAGGAAAGGCCGTCCCGGGAGAAGGCTGAGACGGTGGAGAGTGCAGCAGGCTGGGAATGGATCCGGGAAAAGGAGAACGACTGGAATGATACCGGGAGAGGAAGCTGTCCGTGCAGCATATGAGAAGATCACGAAGACCCTGATCGCAGAGGGGCTCACCATAACCACCATGGAGAGCTGTACCGCGGGCTTCCTTTCGTCGCTCATCACGGATACGGAAGGCGCATCAGCGGTGCTCCCCGGGGCTTTTGTGACGTACTCGAACGAGGCGAAGATCCGGGCGGGTGTTCCGCGGGAGGTCATTGAAAAATATACGGTGTACTCGAAAGAGACGGCTTCTGCCATGGCAGCCGCATGCCGGCGGGCGTTCGGGACGGACATAGGCGTTGGGATCACAGGGTCCTTCGGAAACGTCGACCCCGCGAATCCGGACGCATCCGTGCCGGGAGAGGTGTATTTTGCGATCGAAACGAAAGACGCCTCCGGGACGTTTTTCCGGAAGCTCCCTTTGGGCGTTTCACGCCATGAAAGCAAGGTCTCCGCTGCGGACGCAGTCGCAAGGGAGCTTCTTAATGTGGTCACAGGACGCACGGCTGAAGAGGTCTGAGAAACATAAAACGGAAGGAGTAAGCCATGTTTGACGCGAAGAAGGTGAAGGATGCGTGTGTGGAATGGATCCGCGCGTTTTTTGAGGAGAACGGAAAGGGCTGCTGCGCGGTGGTGGGCATTTCCGGCGGGAAAGACAGCTCGGTCACGGCGGCGCTGTGCGCGGAAGCTTTGGGGACGGAGAGGGTCATCGGCGTGCTGATGCCGAACGGCGAACAGTCGGACATCGACATGGCGGAGCTTCTGGTCCGGCACCTCGGGATCCGTTCGTATACCGTCAATATCAAGGACGCCGTGGACGGAATTAAGAACGCGCTGCCTTTTGAGCTTTCCGAGCAGGCGCGTACGAACCTGCCGCCCAGGATCCGTATGTCCACTCTTTACGCGGTCTCCCAGTGCTTTAACGGGCGGGTCGCGAACACCTGCAACCTTTCCGAGGACTGGGTCGGTTACTCCACCCGCTACGGCGACGCCGCGGGCGATTTCAGCCCCATGGCGAAGCTTACCGTTCAGGAAGTGAAGGCGATCGGGCGGGTCTTAGGCCTTCCGGAAGAGCTGGTGGACAAGGTGCCCATCGACGGGCTGTCCGGGAAGACCGACGAGGACAACCTGGGCTTTACCTATGAGGAGCTGGACCGCTATATCCGGACCGGGGAGATCAGGGACATGGAGAAGAAGGCGCGGATCGACATGCTCCATAAGAGGAACCTGTTCAAGCTCCAGCTGATGCCGATGTTCGATCCGGAGGTGTAGTTATGCAATTGAGACCGTACCGCCTGGGGATCCTTGTAGGACGCTTCCAGGCGCTCCACTTGGGACATCAGGAGATGATACAGACTGCCGTCGATCTCTGCGACGAGGTCGGTATCTTCTTAGGGTCCTCGCAGGAGTCCCGCACCATCAAAAACCCGTTCACCTGGGAAGAGCGGAAGCGCATCTTAAAAACCGTGTTCCCGCAGGATTCCGTGAGCGTATACCCGCTTCCGGACATCTTTATAGGCAACACTTCCCGATGGGGCGAGTACGTACTCGACAACGTCCGGAAATACTTCGGCATGCTGCCGGACCTTTTGATCTCCGGCAAGGAGATCAGAAGGATCAGCTGGTTTGACGGCATGAACGGCGTCTCCATTGCAGAGCTGTACATTCCGAAGTCCATAGACATTTCCGCGTCCGAATTGCGCGAATTCTTCCTGAACGACGACCGCGCGTCCTGGGAGCGCTACACCGACCCGGTGCTCTATCCGATGTATGAAAAGCTCCGGGAGATCGTGGTCTCCTGCAAGGACAATACGGAGTCGGAATCCATCTGACCGGGCTGCCGCATTCGGCCATATATCCCGGCTTCACTGAATCAAAAAAGGGCTTGATCCATGAATATTTACGGCGCTGCGTCGCTTTTTTCAGCATCTGACAAGGCAGGCCACGCATTCCAGCTCCTCCGTGTACGGGAACATGTCCACGGGCCGGATGCGGGTCACCCTGTATTTTTTCTTTGTGAGGATCAGAAGGTCTCTCTTCAGGGTCTCCGGATCGCAGGAAACGTAGACGATCTTTTCGGGCAGCAGCCGGAGCACCGCGGAGAGGAACGCCTCTGAGGCGCCGGAGCGCGGCGGGTCCATGATGAGGACGTCCGGCGGAGTCTGCACCCCGGCCTTCCCCTGCTGTCCGCACGCTGCCTGCGCGGCCTTTGTCTCCTCCGCGAGCGCCTTCATATATTCGCCCGCATCCCCGGTTCTGAAGTCCGCGTTTTCGATATGGTTCGCGCGGGCGTTCGAGACGGCGTCCTTTACCGCGTCCGGGTTCAGCTCGATTCCCGTCACATGCCTTACGTACTTTGACGCGGCGAGCCCGATCGTGCCCGTACCGCAGTACGCGTCAAGAAGCTCCTCTTTTCCGTTGAGTTCAGCGAATTCGATGGCCGTCCGGTAAAGGCTTTCCGCCTGGACCGGGTTCACCTGGTAGAACGAGGAGGGCGAGATCCGGAACGTGAGGCCCATCAGCCGGTCCTTGATGAAGCCCGGCCCGTAAACCGTAATGTTTCGCGGGCCAAGAACCATGCTGGTCTCCCGGTCGTTGATGTTAAGGACCACGGAGGCAACCTCCGGGTGCTCCGCCCGGAGCGCCTTCGCGAAGTTGTTCTTCCCCGGAAAGACCGGCGACGTCACCACGAGCACCACCAGGACCTCGCCGGTGTAATACCCCCGCCTGAGAAGCACATGCCGGAGAAGCCCGTACCCGCTGGTTTCGTTGTAGACTGTGATCTTAAACGACTTCACAAGCTTCCTGAGCGTCAGCATGATCCTCCGGCAGGTGACGTCCTCTAAAAGGCAGCTGTCCGTCGGGATCACGCGGTGTGTCCCAAGGGCGTAGCTTCCGGACAGGATATTCCCCTGTTTGTCGCGCGTCATGACGTGGTGGACCTTGTTCCTGTAGTAAAGAGGGTCGTCCATCGCGAGGATCGGTTCAATTTTGGCAAGCTCCCCGAGAAGAGAGGCCGCGTATTCCTGCTTTTTCTCAAGCTGCTCCGTGTAAGGAACCCCTGCATATGTACAGCCGCCGCAGCGCCCGGAAACGGGACAGCCGGCGGTTATTTCACGTGGTGCGGATCGAGGCCGGTCGTTTTTCATGATGATCCTCCTGTGCCCGGGCCTTCCCGGGACATGATTATGATAGCATGGACTGCCGTCCAAGGCAATCACTGTATATCCTGCGGAGCCTGCACTTCTTGACTTCAGCGCTAATTTGAACTAAACTGAGACAGTAATATGTGGTACTATGCACATTTGACGAAAACGGTTTTTTTCAGGCCCTTCGGGAAGCTGTCCCGGCCTTCCCGGGGACATATATGACAGGAGTTTATTACCATGATCGATACATCGGACCAGCATCTCCGGATCGTCGTTTTTGGCGGAGGCACAGGCCTTTCCGTCCTCCTTTCCGGACTGAAGCTGTTCCCGCTTGAAGTGACCACGGTCATTTCCATGAGCGACAACGGGAGCAGTACGGGCGTCCTCCGGCAGGAGCTGGACATCCCCGCGGTGGGTGACGTGGGAAAGGTCATCCTTTCCATGGCGAACACGGACAGCGAGCTCCTCGAGCTCCTCCAGTACCGCTTTAAAAAGCAGGGATCTCTTTACAATCATCCGCTCCGGAACATCCTTCTTGCGGCGCTGATCGACCTCAGGGGGAACGTGACCGAAGCGACCAAATACATGTGCCGGATCCTGAATGTCCGCGGAACGGTGCTTCCCCTCACGGAAGAAGAAGTGGACCTGGTGGGACGGAACGGAGACCGTGTGTTTTACGGGCAGGTCGACGTCAGCCGGAACATTAAGGAGATCGATACGCTGGAATACGACCATCCGATCGAAGTCGAGCCGGAGGTTCTCGAGAGGATCGCAGAGGCAGACCTCGTGATCTTCAGCCCGGGGAGTCTCTATACGAGCATACTGCCGCACCTTCTGGCAGACCAGGTCGTTGCGGCGCTTGAGAAGACATCGGCGCCCATCATGTACGTTTCCAACCTGGTGACACAGCCCGGGGAAACGGACGATTACAGTGTGAGCGACCATGTGAAAGTGCTGAACCGGTATCTCCGGTCGAGGAAGGTGGACGTTGTCCTCGCAAATACCGGGGAGTTGGACAGCTCGGTGCTTGAGAACTATGAGGCTTCGGAGAATAAGCTGCCGGTCCTTCTGGACACGGAAGAGGTCGCGGCACTGGGTGCGCGGATCATCAGCGGAGATATCGCGGATACCTCCGAAGGGATCATCCGCCACCATTCGCTGAAGACAGGATACATCATCCTGTCCTATCTCATGGACAGGCAGACCGAAAAACGGAGAGAACAGAAATGAGCAGGCGTGAGTGAGGAGCTTCTGTGAGAATTACTGAGTATGACATCGACGCATCGTTCCCCGTGAAAACGGCGGCGGTTGCCGCGGACCTTCACGACCGTGAAGCGCCTGAAGTCCGGGAGGCGCTTTTAAGCCTTCGCCCGGACTTCATCCTGATCCCCGGGGACCTGACCTCAAGGTGCTATACAGAGGAGACCCACATCGGCCGGAAATATACGAAGCCGTACAAGCCGCCCCTTGAGGCGCTTGATTTTCTGAACTTCTCATCAAAGCTCGCACCCACGTATTATTCCCCAGGAAACCACGAATGGTGGCGGACTACGGACGATATCCGGATCATTACAGAGACAGGCGTGTGCTTTCTGGACAGGAGCTTTGTGCGGTTCGGGGACTTTCTGATAGGCGGACTGCCGTCCGCATACGGCTGGGGCCTCACCTACGAAAAGCATGCCGTACCGGAGCTTTCCTGGCTTCAGGTATTTGAAGAGGAGAAGGGCTTCCATCTGCTCCTTTCACATAATCCGGAGTACTGGCCGAAGTACCTTCATAACAGGAAGATCGAGCTCACGGTCTCCGGGCACGCGCACGGCGGGCAGTGGCGGATCTTCGGGCGCGGGATCTACGCGCCCGGACAGGGTGTGTTCCCGAAATACACCCGGGGCATGTATGGGGACGGAAGGCTCGTCATCTCCGCAGGACTCACGAATACACAGCCTCTCGTCCCGAGGATCGGCAACCCGACGGAGCTTCTTGTGCTCCGAATCGGAACAAAACAGGAAAAATGATCAGCGTGACAGGAAAAGTGTTAAACAATATTTGACGAAATCCAATAAAAGTAGTATGATTATTCAGTTAGGTCTTTTATAAGACCTGCCGGTTCATGGATTGGAGAAGGAAATGGCAGATCAGACAGCTGCAGATACAGAAGTCAGAGAGAAGATCAGACGGGTTGGAAAAGCTTTCCGGATCCCCGGAGAAATGGTCTCATTGAAGGAGATCAAGAACGGGCTGATCAACCGGACGTACCGCGCGGATTACGCGGATCCCGAAGAGGAAGAGCCGGTCCCGTACCTGTTCCAGTGTGTCAACACATACGTCTTCAAGGATCCGGAAGAGCTCATGAAGAATATTGAGAAGGTCACGGAACACCTGGAAGCAGCAAACACAGGACAGAAAGTGCTCCGTTTCCTGTATTCGGGGGAAGGGGAAGGCAGAAGAAACTACTCTTCAGGCGAAGACGGCTTCTGGCGTGTCTGTAAGTTTATTCCGTCCGTCAGCTTCAATCAGGCTGAAGATTCTTCGATGCTCCGCCTGGAAGGCAGGGCTTTCGGCGATTTCCAGCGTGCACTTGCGGATTTCGATCCGCGGGAGCTCTATGAAACGATCCCGCAGTTCCATGATACCCGGAAGCGCTTCAGGGATCTCCGGGACGCTGCGGAAAAGGACGCCGCAGGCAGAAAGAAGGAAGTCACGGAGGAGCTTTCCTGGCTCCTTGGGATTGAAGACCAGGCGTGCCTTCTCACGGACCTTCTGCATGAGGGGAAGCTTCCTCTGCGCGTCACCCATAACGATACCAAACTCAACAACGTCTTATTTGACGAAAAGACTCTTGCTCCTCTGGCAATTATTGACCTTGATACGGTGATGCCCGGCGTCACTGGCAGCGACTTCGGCGAAGCCATACGGACCGGGGCCAACTATACCGAAGAGGACAGTACGGACCTTGAAAGGACCGGCATTGACCTCGAAAATTTCCGTGCCTTTACGGACGGATTCCTTGAAAAGACTGCAAAGGCTCTTACTGAAACGGAGATCCGGACGCTCCCGGACGCCGTCCTCGCCATGACCGTGGAGAACGGGATCCGCTTCCTGGAAGATTATCTGCGCGGCGATGTCTATTTCATGATCCGGGATGCGTCCCATAACCTGGACCGTACCCGCTGCCAGATCGCCCTTGCAAAGGACATTCTCCGGCACCTTCCCGAAATGCGGGAGATCGTAGCCGGATACGCAGAAAAATACGGCGCTTAAGGCGCTTCTCACTGAGATGGGACTGGTATGAAAAAGAAATCTGCGATCGGCCGGACAGTGTCCGGCATACTCAGGACGACAGGTACCGTCCGATGGAAACTTGTGCTCTATGATCTGATCCTGTTCGTACTGATCTGCGGCGGCATGATCTTCCTGCATCCATCTGTGGAATCAAGCTACGGCTGGAAAATGATCATAGAACAGACCGTCCTTGGGACGGTGATCCTGTTCGGCACGAGGCTTTTCTTCGGGTGCTACCGGCATATCATCCGGTACGGCGGCTATGAAGCGATCTTTTCCATGATCGCGGCGGACGCCGTGGCGTTTGTGCTGGACTATGCGATCGACCGTTTTGCCCCCATACCGTATATCCGCTTTACACTGATGCTGAGCATCTTCTGCATCAACCTTCTGGTCGACATTACACTGCGGCTGATCTATGCGGCCCTCTACAGGATCGCGATGCAGAGCCGCGACGCGGAGCTCGTAAACTACGCGGTAAAGGTCCTCAACATTTTTGGATATGAATTCGGAAAACACGATGAAGAAGACAGGGCGGCAGACGGCATCGAGCCCCAGCATGTAGCCGTCATGGGCGCGGGACGCCTGGGCGTCTCTCTCGTGAACGACATGCGCGCGCGTAAAAATTCAGTATTCGTGCCGGTGCTCTTCATCGACGTGGACAAAAGAAAGACCGGGCGTGAGCTTTTGGGACTTCCGGTCATCCATGAAAACGACGTGACGGAAGAGTTTTTGAAATCGAAGGGGATCTCGGAGATCGTGATCGCCATCGAGTCCATGAGTCCTGAGCAGAAGCGCCGTATCTTCGAAGAGTACAGGGATTCGGACATCCAGATACGGGTCTATGACTTCCCGGTCACGTCCTCCGCGGGCAGCGGAAAGCGCATGCTCAGAAATTTCGAGATCGAAGAGCTGATGCCCCGGAAGACCATCAACGTCAACAACAGCGAGACCGACGCGTTTTATGCGGGAAAAACCGTCCTTATCACGGGCGGCGGCGGCTCGATCGGATCCGAACTCGCGCGGCAGATCGCGGCGATGAAGCCGAAGAAGCTTGTGATCGCGGACTTTGCTGAAAATTCAACGTACGAAGTGCTCAGGGAGCTTCAGTTCCGGTTCGGGGCTGAGCTCGACGTCACGGTGGAGATCGTGAACGTCTGCGACAGGAGCTCACTTGAAACAGTCTTCCGGAAATACCGCCCGGAGGCCGTACTCCACGCTGCAGCCCACAAACATGTGCCCTTTATGGAGCATAACGTGTGCGAGGCTATTCGCAACAACGTGTTCGGAACGAAAAATACGGCAGAGCTTTCGATCCTGTACGGCGTGAGCCGGTTCGTACTGATCTCAACAGACAAGGCGGTCAATCCGACTAACGTCATGGGCGCGACCAAGCGTGTCTGTGAAATGATCGTCCGGGCATATTCCGAAGACTGCACAAATGTCTTTGCGGAAGCGCGGGAGGCCGGTACGGGCGATCCCGATATCACGGAATCCCGGACGCAGTTCTGTGCGGTCCGGTTCGGAAACGTGATCGGCTCCGCAGGGTCTGTCGTACCGCTGTTCAGGCGGCAGATCGAAAGGGGCGGCCCTGTGACGATCACAGATAAACGGATCGTCCGCTATTTCATGACGATACCGGAGGCGGCGTCTCTTGTGCTCGAGTCCGGCGCGAAGGCGCAGAACGGAGAGCTGTTCGTTCTCGATATGGGCCAGCCGGTCCGTATTCTGGAGCTTGCGGAGAACATGATCCGGCTGTCCGGGTATGAGCCCTACAGGGATATCCAGATCCGTGAGACAGGACTTCGGCCCGGTGAAAAGCTTTATGAAGAGCTGCTCATCAAGAGCGAAACGCTTGGGAGAACTGACAACGAACTCATCTTTACCGAAACGGACGTCCCGCTTTCGGCAGAGGACCTTGAGAAAAGGCTGGATGCGCTGTGGGAATCCGCAATAAGCGACGATGACCTTGCGGCCAAAAATACGCTGAAGGCCTGCGTGCCCACGTTCCGCGAACCGGAAGAAGTGAATATCGGCGTCGAAAAAGAATAAAGAAATAAAGAAAGGGAGCTGCCCGGACCGACGTCCGGGCAGCTCCCTTTCTTCTGTCTGCGTGTACTCAGTGCTCCCACAGCACCTCGGCTTCGTGCTTTACGCACAGGCCGTCCGGGCGGGCAGTGAAGGTAACGAGGCTGTCTGACGCAGGGTCAGAGAGCGTGCGGCGTACGCCGGAGGGTGCGGCGGTCTCCGCGATGAGATAAGCCGCGCCGGGGACCGGTTCTATGGAAGCCGGCACCGTGCCCTCGGGGTAGGAGGTGCGCGAAAGGAGGACGCTGTCCGCGTCAAACCACAGGACGTCCGTGGCGCCCGGCGCGTCGATCACGGAGATTGTGACTTCGACGTCTACGGAGGAAACGGTCTCCGCACCGTCTTCTGTGACCGTGCGGGTCTCGCTCATGGTCTGTCCCATGGAGGCGCCGGGTCCGAGCTCGTCGCCGAAGAAGAGGCCGTCGCCGGAGATCAGGTAGATTTCGCCGTCCGCCGTCTCATAGACCGGATTGAAGTAGAAATTCGCCTGCTTCATACCCTCCGCAACGTAGATGGAGCCGGACAGCGCGACCCGCTCTTCGGTATCCGAGGAGTGGAAATCCAGGTGGATGTCCGCGACCACGTCGTCCGAAATGGTGGTGACGTACGAGCCGTTTACGTCCTCTACATGCGCGGAGAAGAAGCGGATACCCTCGACACCCTCGAAGACGAAATCCTTCGTCATGATGGGCTCGCCGTTTTCATCCGTACCGTCCGACTTGTCCAGGGCTTTTGCGTAGAGCCTGTCCGTATACTTTTCCATGTCCTTTCCGCTGATCACTCCGCCTTCCGCAAGCTTCGCGGTATTCTCCTCAAAATAGCGGTCGCTGTCAAAGAGGTCGAGGTATTCCCGCGTGATGAACACGCCGATGAGCTTCGTCTGCCCCTCGCCGGTTTCCGCCTTGTCGCTCTTTACTTTAATTACGCCTGCCGCGCCCAAAGAAAACGCCGCGAGCAGAATGCAGCACAGAATCACAATATATTTTTTATTCTTCATCGTCGTCCTCCAGAATACCGTCAAATTTGAGAATATCACCCACGTCGCACTGCAGATAATAGCAGATCTTGTTGATGGTCCCGAACCGGATGCCCTTGGCCTTGCCGCTCCTTAAGATGGAGAGGTTCGCCTCCGTAATGCCTATGCGGGCGCACAGCTCCTTGGACGTCATCCCGCGCGCTTTCAGCACGTCCTCCAGATAAACCCTGATCGCCATAGTGCCTCCCGTGTCAGATAAACAGGCTGCTTTCATCGCGGAGCCGCTTGTTTTCCGTAAGGAGCCGCGAGAACAGCAGGACCATGACCACAAAGAAGATGCTTGTCAACGGGAGGTCGGCTGTGATCGAAACGTCCGTAAGCCGCTTCATCGCGAGGATCTGGATCAGGTCCACCAGTGCAGGAAGTGCTACCGTGACGCCGAGTGAAAGCCCTGCGATCCGGCTGAGCCTTTCCGAGGCCTCCGGGAGGCCTTCCTGGTCTTCCGTTCCGGCTGCGTCCAGGAGGTCGAGGGCCCTCACGGTCACGAGGATGTCGAGGGCATAGGGGACGAGTGAAGCGATGAGCCGCAGGACGTAAAGCCCTTTGTCAAGGATACCTTCCGGCACTTCGGTGAGCGTAAACACGCCTTTCACTGAGGAGATCACGCCGATACCCGTAAAGAAGACGCACAGAACTCCGAGGATCCCGCGAAGGTACCTGAGGAGCTGCGCCTTTTCACCCGTACGGAACAGGCGGATGAGCCGGAGAACAAGGTACAGGATGATGAAGGCCCACGCTGAGACTCCGAAAACTGCCTTGATGGTCTTCTCACTGTTCGGAATGGCGGCCGTTTCCGGTGAACGGAAGAGTCCCGGGTTGACCATGCCGTACAGTGTGAGGAGCAGGACTCCGGACAGGGCAAAGAGCGCGATGCGTTCCCAGAGGGTCTCAGGCGCCCGTTTCGTCCTCAGTGCGACGATGGCCGGCACCGCCGAAAGGCCGATCCAGACTGCCGCCGCAAGGCCGCTCCCGAGCTTCCCTCCGCCGGACAGAGCTTTGAGCCCGTCCGCCGCCTGCTCGAACGGGAACGCGGCTATCGACGAGAACATGTCCGGCAGCCTTTTTGTGAGCAGGACAAGGACTGTGAGAAGTACTGTTTCAATGATCAGTATCATGATCAGGCTTTTTCTTTTCATGGTGTCACCCCACTGAATAGTTGAATAGATTACGGATCCCGGAGGGCTGTGAGCGCTTGTATTCATGCGCTGTATTTTGTTCTGCGCACTCCGAAATTATCGTTTTGCGATAATCAGTATAGCATAAAATTATCGTTTGTCAATAATTATATCCGTAAAAAATCAAAAAGCTTTTCAAGAGCTGTGTGTTCATAAAACGTCTGTTCAGGATAGGCCCATGCGGGGCGGCCTGTTATCCGGACGGAGTCAACCTGTAGGAAGAAATGAGCTTGTTTCTACCGCCCCGGACAAGCCTGAAGACTCATGCGGGGCGGCTGCGAATCGGTTTGAGATACAGTCAGGCCGCCCCGGACATGTCTGAAAAGACATATGGGGCGGCCGAAAACTTGGTAAGAGATGTTTACAGTTGAAATACCTAAAATTACTTATTGATGGCACCGGGGAAGCTGTTCAGAATATGGATCACCGTTGTGAGCTGCTCCTCATTCATGATGTCCACGGGCCGCCCCTCCATGAGGCAGTTCTTGAAATACAGGATCTCGTTGAAGTAGGCGTCCGAGGTCGGGAACTCGACCTGGGCGTTCGAGTCATCGGCGGAAGCGAGCGGATGCAGGACGTTGCCTTCCGTGTCGTAGATCGAGAAGACGTCGTCCGCGTTTACGAGGAGCGCATTCTCGAACTGGAAGCGGAAGCCGCTTGTGAACGGATAGCGCGCCTTGTACCAGGAAGACTCGCATGTGATGAAGAAGTCGCCGTAATCGTAAAGCGCGGTGAGGTAATCCTGATCCGGCTCCTTCGAACGCCGGCAGGAGACCGTCTTGGGCGCTCCGAATGCGTAGATCATGAAATCCAGGTCGTGGATGTGAAGATCGTAGGGGATGAAGCCGCTGCGCTTCTCATCGCGCATCCAGTCGTCCCAGGTCCAGAGCGGGATGTCGCCGAGCCGCCACATGGAAGCGGAAAGCAGCTTGCCGTACCGGCCCGAATCATAGGCTTCCTTGACGTAGCAGTACGCCGGCCAGAAGCGGAGGCAGTGCGCGACCATGAACTGGACGCCGTGCTCTTTGGCAGCCTTATAGACGCGCGCCGGATCGTCCTCGTGAAGAGAGACCGGCTTCTCAGTGATGACGTGAAGGCCGTGCTCAATACCCTTCAGTGCGTATTCCACATGCAGGAACGTAGGCAGGCAGATGTCCAGGACGTCCAGCTCTTCTTTGTCCAGCATTTCATCACAGTCGGTATAATGGCGGACCTCCGGATATTTCTCCATCATCTCCGGACGGATATCGCAGATGGCCTTGAGCTCCACGTCGTCCATCGCCATCCAGGAGGGGATGTGCGCGCCGCTGATCCCGCCCACGCCCACAACAGCAACTCTCAGTTTTTTACTCATTTCCGTATACCTCCAAAAGAACCTTTTCAAGATAGGCCTTCGCGTGCCGGACACCGTTTTTCTGGACTTCGTCCGTATCTCCGCCGATCTCGCATTCAATGGTCACGTCGCCTTCATAGCCGAGGGCCCTGAGCTTCCGGAACAGGGCGGGGAAATCCACCTTGCCTTCGCCAAGCGGCACCTCGCGGCCGAGCTCCCTGCCGTTCGTCGGGTAGAAGCCGTCCTTTGCGTGCATCCCGCGGACGTAGCGGCCGATGGTATCGAGGGCGTCCACCGGGTTCGCCATGCCGTAAAGGATCAGGTTCGCGGTGTCCAGATTCACGTAAAGGTTATCCGTGCCCACCGTTTCAAAGCAGCGCAGCATGGTCACCGGCGTTTCCTGGCCGCTCTCAAAAAGCAGGTTCTGGCCGTTTTCCTTCAGATGCTGCGCGACGGTCCGTACCGCATCGCAAAAGGCCTCAAATTCCGGATCCAGCGGGTTCAGAGGTATGTAGCCCATGTGCGTGACCACGTCCTTTAAACCGAGCTTTTTCGCGAAATCCGCGCCGTTTATGAGGTCCTGCACACGTGCCTCCCGGTACTTCGGAGGAACCAGCCCGAGGGTCTCAAAGCCTTCGTAGAAGTTCCAGCACGCAGGCCCGGTCCAGCCGCACCAGAACGCGGAGATCGTGATCCCGAGCCGTTCTATGGTGTCCAGGATCTTAGCCGCGTTTTCGTCCGTCCAGTCCGCGGGATTCCAGGAAACCAGCTGGCAGCTCCGGAAGCCTTCGTCCACAAGCTCCCTGAAACGGTCCATGAGGTCGTCCATTCCCTGAAAATCGACAGTACATCCTATCCTCATTTTCTCTTTCCTCCAGGGGTGCTGCCCCTTGTCAATTCTATCTTAATTTCAATCATACCCCTTGCGCGCTCTTTTGTGAAGATTTTTCTTTCAGGATCGGAAAACAATATTCTTACGTCCCCGGCAGCGCCGGAAAACCTCAATATGCTCTTGACTTCACCGGCTGTTTTATATATATTGTTTGTATTATTTTTTTCAAAAGCATACTGCAGAACGCAGGGAGAGGGACAGCCATGAAACTGATACTGCCTGAAGGCTATGATCCGAAGATCAGTGTCCGGACTACCGAGGACGCCATCAAATACATCCGCGACACGTTCCAGCGGGAATTCGGCCAGGAGATGCACCTTGAAAGGATCTCCGCGCCTCTATTTGTGGACAAGGCCACCGGCCTCAACGACGACCTGAACGGCGTGGAACGCCCCGTCGCCTTCGATATGCTCTCGATCCCGGGCATGGAAGTCCAGGTCGTGCAGTCGCTCGCGAAGTGGAAGCGCTTTGCGCTCGGAGAATACGGCTTTAAGCCCGGCGAGGGCCTATATACCAATATGAACGCCATCCGCCGCGATGAAGAGCCGGACAACCTCCACTCGTTCTACGTGGACCAGTGGGACTGGGAGCGGGTCATCCGGAAGGAAGACCGGAACGAAGAGACGCTCCGGGAGACCGTGAAAAACATCTTCAAGATCTTAAAGCATATGGAGCATGAGGTCTGGTACAAGTACCCCGAAGCTGTGAACCACCTCCCTGAAGACATCGTGTTCATCGACTCCGAGGAGCTCCTCCGGCGCTACCCGGACAAGACGCCCAGAGAGCGCGAGAACCTGATCACCCGGGAATACGGGTGCGTCTTCCTGATGCGGATCGGCGATAAGCTTTCCGACGGAAAGCCGCATGACGGCCGTGCGCCGGACTACGACGACTGGCAGCTGAACGGGGACATCCTGTTCTGGTACGATACACTCCAGACTACTCTCGAGATCTCCAGCATGGGTATCCGCGTCGATGAGAAGTCCCTTAAGGAACAGCTCGATAAGGCCGGCTGCCCCGAGCGTGCGTCTCTTCCGTACCACCGGATGCTCCTTAATGGAGAGCTTCCGTATACGATCGGCGGAGGCATCGGCCAGTCCAGGCTCTGCATGCTGCTCCTTAACAAGGCGCACATCGGCGAGGTCCAGGCGAGCATCTGGCCCGCGGACATGCGGGAGGCCTGCAAGGCCCACGGGATCCCGCTCCTGTAAAAGTGCGGAGCTTTCAAAACAAATACAGAATGCGGCGGAGCGGTTTCGCTCCGCTGCATTTTTATGCTTCTTTACAACATTTTTCTCCAAGGGTATAATAAGATCAAAGAATAATGAGATTGTCCCTGAGGACAAGGAACGGAGAGAATTATGAGAGATGTCCTTGCTTTGACAAAGTACGGAAAGATCCGCGGAGATTACTTTGACGGAGTGTACCGTTTCCTGGGCGTGAGATACGCGAAGCCGCCCGTAGGGGAGCTTCGGTTCATGCCGCCGGTGCCTCCGGACGTGAGCCCGATTATAGTGGACGCGAAGGAGTACGCGCTGAAGTGCTGGCAGACTGATACCCCGAGGATCGAGGTGCCCGAGGTCGCGAATTCGAAATACAACCTGGTCAACCAGGAGCTCGTGACCGGCAACATGGAGATGGGCAAAGGTCCGCAGTCCGAAGACTGCCTGGCGCTCAACATCTGGACACCGTCCCTCACGAAGGGCCAGAAGCTTCCGGTCATGGTCTGGGCCCACGGCGGCGGCAATGTGGCCGGCACGGCTGAATGCCCGCATCAGGACGGTTTCAACATGGCGAAGAAAAACAACGTTGTCATGGTGAGCTTCTCGCACCGGCTGAACCTGTTCGGGTATATGGACCTGACGCATCTGGGCGTAGAGAAGTACGCGCATACGGTGAATATCGGGAACCTCGATATGGTGGCGGTGCTTGAGTGGGTGCGCGACAACATCGACTGGTTCGGCGGTGACCCGGACAACGTGACGATCTTCGGCGAATCCGGAGGCGGCGGAAAGGTCGCGCAGCTCCTGGGCATGCCTCAGGCGAAGGGCCTGTTCCACAAAGCGATCATCCAGAGCGGCGGCTTCCATGCAGTGGATCCCAAAATCGGACAGGCGGATACGGACGCGTTCCTTGAGCATCTGCATATTACAAAAGACAACATCGACGAACTCGAGAAGATCCCGCCCGAGGACCTGATCAAGGCGATGCGCGAGGTCAACGCCACAAGAGAGAACGGCAATTACCTGAACTTCCCGGTGGTCCTGGACGGCGACGTCATCAAGTATGATCCGTTTGACGGTGCGGAAGGCTCGGAGTACTGCAAGGATATCCCGCTGATCATCTGCTACACGAAGCACGACATGGCGCTCATCGCGCTGTTCAACCCGGAGATCTTCGAGATCACGGACGAGACGCTGCCCGGAGAGCTTGCGAAGGCAGGCTACACGCCGGAAGAAGTGGATCGGATCATCCGGACGTACACCGACATGCTGGAGAAGGGCTCGACCGGGGCGGACAAGTACATCGCGCTCTTAAACGACCAGCACCAGCTGCAGTTTGTAGACCGTGTTTCGAAGACAAAGGACGGCAACGGGGCCGCTCCGTTCTACAACGCGATCTTCGCATTTGAGAGCCCGGATCCCATCCAGAAGGCCATCCACGGCACGGACGTCCCGTTCTTCTTTGACAACGCGGAGCTTGCGCCGTACCTGTACACCGCAGCGAACAAAGCGGCGGCCTACGCCTGCTCGGACACCTGCGGATCTGCCTGGGCCGCGTTTGCCTATAACGGCGATAACCCCACGGGCCGTTCGATGCCTGTCTGGAAGCCGTATACACAGAAGGACCGTTTCTCCATGGTGTTCAAGGCGGAGAGCGAGCTGGTTTCCGATTATCATAAAGAGGGCCGTGAGCTTCTCGCGGAGCTTAAGGGCGACGGCCTGCCCGGCCTCGGAAGAAAGGAGAAATAATGAATATTCCTGAGAATTTCCTGAATAATCAGACGTTTGATTCCCGGGCGATCGGCTTCAACCGGCAGCTGATCCCGAACATGATCAACGGCGGGAAGCACGGCGACACCAATATCGGCTACAAGGTCAATCCGGACGGCAGCGTCTTTGTCTGCCTTTACGGCTCCACGGCGAATGAAGTCACCGCCGGCCCGCCGGAGAATCTGGTAAGCCTTACGAAGCAGGAGGACGGCATGTGGACCGGGACGATCCAATATGAGGACCCGGGTCTCAAGCAGCTCCTGTTCTATGTAGACGGCGTACGCATCATAAATCCGCTCGCGCCCATCGGCTACGGCTGGGGCTACGGCATCAATTACATCGAGGTGCCGGATCCGGACCAGGACTATATCCTGATCAGGAACGTCCCGCACGGCACGGTCTCGCAAGACTATTTCTTCTCTACTGTGACAGGGGAATGGGAGTGCTGCTACGTCTACACGCCTCCGGGATACCGCGACGATCTTGAGAAGAAATACCCGGTGCTTTATCTCCAGCACGGCGGCGGCGAAAACGAAGCCTGCTGGACGCATCTCGGGAAGGTGAACTTCATCATGGACAACCTGCTCGCGGAGGGCAAGGCGGTCCCGTTCATCATCGTGATGAACAACGCCATGATGCAGGTCAACACGGACGGCCATCCGCACCTTGACACGAGTAAATTCAACGAAATGGTGATCAGGGACAGCATCCCGTTCATCGAGTCGCACTACCGGGTGATCAGTGACAAGAAGGCCCGTGCGGTGGCAGGCCTTTCCATGGGCTCGCTTCTTTCGGGCGAGATGATCATGGAGCACATCGATCTGTTCGGCTCCGCAGGCCTTTTCACCGGCTACACCTACCCGGTGTTCCCCGGTGCCGAGCCGCGTTCCCAGGAGGCCCAGCTCAGGGTGCTCGACGATGCGGAGACGTTCAACCGGGAGGTCGATCCGTTCTTCGGTGCGATCGGCGACCACGAGGTCTCGCTGCCGCTCTTCGAGAAGGAGCGCGAGTACTGCCGTGCCCGCGGCATCAACTACATCCAGAAGATCTACCCCGGGTATCACGAGTGGCGCGTCTGGCGCGCCGCGTTCCACGACTACGCGGAGCTGCTTTTCCGGAACATCTGACCCGCACGTAAAAGGGGACCCGGCCATTTGGCCGGGTCCCCTTTTTCGCGGGTGCGTCGCGCTTAATCAGGCGGTGCGTCCATATAAAGCTTACCACTGCGTCCGGGATCACTCCGTTACGTGGAGGGTGAGCTCCGTCGTGAGGCCGGTATCCGTCGTGAAGCGGACGCGGGCGTCGCCCGGTGCCTCCGCGCGGAGGACCGCGAGGAGCCGGCCCGCCAGCATGCGGCGGGAGGGTGCGCTGAAGATGGTGAGGTCGCGCATGTCACCGGCGTCCATGCCGATAAAGCGGACAGGGCCGGAAGCTTCTATGTGTACGGTCTCGGATGCGTCCGGGACGAAGCGCCCGTCCGCGTCCTTCGTGGAAAGCTCGATCTGGAAGAGGCGGCCGGGAGCGGCTTCGGTCCGGTCCGGCTCCGCGATGAGCGACGCCGGGCGTCCCGTAGTGGACACCTCCGTGACGGCGACCAGCCCGCCGCCGATATACCCTTCTGCCCGAAGCACGCCCGGCTCATACACGACGTCCCACAGAAGGTGCAGGTCGTTCGTGGTTGGGTGCTTCTCCCAGCCGTCCATCCAGGACTTTGTCGCGCCGTAGCGCGGACACTCATAGCCGCGCGTCCCCACGTACCTGCCGTTCAGGTACAAACGCACTTCCGTGCAATTCGTGTAGCAGACCACCGGCCGGTACTCGCCTTCCTCGCCCGGGAAGTTCCAGTGGGGCAGGAGATGGAGCGTGACTTTGTCTGTGTTCCAGATAGACCGGAAGTAATAATACGTATCCTTTTCAAAGCCTGCGGAGTCGATGGGCCCGCAGGACGCGCCGCGGCTAGGCCACCGGGTCTCGCCCAGGTAGTCGATGCCGGTCCAGAGGTAGTCGCCGGCCACAAAATCGCGGCTTGCGGTGTACCGCCACAGCGGCTCGTGGTGTATCGTCAGCATCGTGTAGTCCCGCATACGGAAACCGTCCTGTTTAGGTTCGTCGGGCTTCATGAGGTGGTAGTCCCCTCGGACGCCGCCCGCGGACGGGTTCTCCGTACCGATCATGCGCCGTTTCGGGAACTCCGCACGGTCCTCGTCGTAATAGGTCTCCGCGCGCTCGCGCCAGCGGCCCACGTAGTTGTAGCCGACCACGTCCAGCGCGTTTTCGAATTCGCGGAACGTCCGGATGGGCTCGACCGCCACGATGTTGTCGCATGCAGAAGTGACCATCCGGCTCGGATCCTCGCGGTGGCAGATGTCCTGGAGGAACTGAAGGAGCCGCACACCGTCCGTCGAGGACTGTTCGGGGATCTCGTTGCCGATGCTCCAGATCACAACGGAGGGATGATTGAAATCGCGGCGGAGCATGGCAGTGAGATCCTTTTCCGCGTCTTCCGTAAAGAACATGCTGGAGCCGAACGCCATCTGCTCGGAATAATAGTTGTCGTTCTTGTTTTTCGCGAGGAGCCACTCGTCGAAAATCTCGTCCATCACAAGGAAGCCGAGCTCGTCGCAGAGGTCTAAAAGCGCCGGCGCCGGCGGATTGTGCGCGCAGCGGATACCGTTGCAGCCCATATCGCGGAGCTTTTTAAGGCGCCGCTCCCAGGAATCCCTGTACCCGACTGCCCCGGTCAGACCGCAGTCGTGGTGCACGCACATCCCTTTGATCTTCACGCGTTCCCCGTTCAGGAGAAAGCCGCGGTCCGCGTCAAATTCCGCGGTGCGGATGCCGGTCCTCGTGCGGACCTCGTCCACCGTCTCCCCGTTGATCCGGACGCGGCTCACCAGCGTATAGAGGTACGGCCTTTTGTCCGTCCAGAGGATCGGCCTGTCTACAGTCGGGCGGACCATGCACTCGGAAGCGGTCCCTGCCGGGAGACTGAGCGCGATGCCTGACACGGAAACACTGTTCCCGTCCGCGTCCAGGAGCTCATGGGTGACGCCGATGACCGCGTCCTTCCCCGTCTCATTCTTTACGATCGCGCGGATATCGAGGCCCGCCTGGTCCTGCGGCCGGTACAGCCCGTTCGTGAGCGCACGCACGCCGTATTCGTCAAAGTGGATGCCTGACGTCCGGACAAGATGCACGTCCCGGTAGATGCCCGCGCCGGCATACCAGCGCGAATTGGGTGTGAGGCTGTCGTTCACCCGGACCGCAAGGACGTTCTCCCCGGGCACGAGCTTATCTGTAAGGTCCACTGTGAAAGGCGTATAGCCGTAGCCGTGGCCGCCCGCCTTTTCGCCGTTTAAGTAAACCTCCGAATTCATATAGACGCCGTCAAAGCGTACGGATACACGCTCCTCGGGCTTCAGATTCTCTATCGTAAAATGCTTTCTGTACCAGCCGATGCCCGTCACGCCGTAGCCTCCGCCGCCGCCCGAAGGCGCATCTTCCTGAGGCGCGAAGTCGTTGCTCCAGTCGTGGGGGAGCGTGAGCGTCTTCCATCCGCTGTCGTCCAGGCCGGGGTCGGCAAAGCCTTCCCGGTCTTCAAGCATGAATTTCCAATCTTCGTTAAAGCAGGTCTCAGTTCTCATACCGGTTCCTCGTTTTCTTTTGGGAAACGCCCTGAAAAACGCTTCCAGACGCGGCTTTATGCCGCAAAATTGGCCTTTTTAAGAGAGGGCGGTCGGTGAGGCCGCCCCCTCGGGTTATGATACGCACAGCTTCGGGCCTGGCGCGCGTTCTGTGCCGGGACATTCAGAGCTCCGCTCATTCTCTATGGAAAACGGCGGCGTTACTCATGTCCGTATCAGTTCATGCTGTTATACCAGGCCTCGTACTGGCTGAAGATCTCTTCCTCGATCTTGTCGAAGCCGGCATCCTTGCAGGCTGCC
Source organism: Lachnospiraceae bacterium (assembly GCA_017441825.1). Classification (GTDB taxonomy): domain Bacteria; phylum Bacillota; class Clostridia; order Lachnospirales; family Lachnospiraceae; genus UBA1267. The sequence goes on along the minus strand of JAFRVD010000029.1, from coordinate 32,879 downwards.
ATCATCTCGTCGATCTTCGCTTCGTAGTCGTCATAGAGACCAAGCTGCAGGCTCGGGATGTACTCCTTCAGGATCGCGTTGACAGCGGCGGCCTCTGCCTGGATGTTCGCATCGTCAAAGACGAAGCCTTCCAGCGGGTTTGCAGCCATCTTGGCTTCTTCAGCTTCGGAAACGGCTTTCTTTCTCTCGTCCGGGATGTACTCCTTGATGTCGCCGTTCTTGATAGCCCAGGACATGGAGATGCTGTCCTTCGCGTAGTCGCCGGCCTTGTCGAGCGCTACGTAGTTGTTGTCATCGTCGATCTCATAGTGGACGCCTTCGATACCCATGCGGAACAGGTGGTTCAAGTAGGTGTCCATCTTGATCAGGTCGAGCACCATGGCGGCGCGCTCCGGATCACTTGTGGAAGCGGTGATGGCCATGTCGTTGTTGTTGTACGCTTCGCCGATCGCGAAGTTGTTCATCGTGATGTCGTAGGCTGCGCACTTGACGTCTTCAGACGCGGCTTCAGCCTGGTTAATGTAGTTGAAAACGGTCAGGTTCCACGCGAAGGAAGCGCCCTGCAGCGCGCCGAAGGCGTCTGCTGCGGAGACTTCGTTCGTCAGTGCGGAACGGCTCCATGCGCCGGCGTTCGCAAGCTCGTTCATATCCTTGCAGAACTCCTTGAACCAGTCGGAGGTCCAGGTGAAGACCAGGTCGTCCTTTGTGGGGATGACGCCCTTCTCGTATGTGAAGAGGTAGGAGATGTAGTCCTGAGTGGATGCAGCGACCATGGTGTCATACTGCTGGCGGAACACGTCCCAGAGCTCCGCGTTGCTGGAGGATGCCGCTTCGGCAAAGATGCCGCTGTCCGGCGTTTCCTTTTCAGCGATGGTCAGCAGGTAGTTCTTGTAGTCTTCCCAGCTCTTCAGCTCGCCGATGCCGTACTTGTCCGCAAGGTCCTGACGGATAGCCACGATCTTGCCGTTCGGGTTCGTGGTGTTCTGCGGGACAGCGATGATATCGCCGGCCAGCTTGACGCCGTTCCAGGTCTCCGGGATCTGGTATTTCCGGGTCAGGGGCATGTTGTTCGTGATGAAATCATCGGACAGCGCCATGAAGGAGCCGTTGGATGCTTCAGACCAGAGATAGCTCCAGGGAGCCGTGAAGATGATGTCAATGTTTGCGCCGGACGCCAGGTTCAGAGAATACAGATCCTGGTAGTCAGACCAAGCCCAAATGGTGAAATCCAGCTTCGTGTTGTAGGGAGCCAGATACTCGTTTGCCTTGTCCAGGATGTCCTGGAAATCGTTTGGCGTATCGCCGATCAGGCAGATGTAGATGGTCTCTTCCTTACTGAAGTCTACGTTCGGGTAGAGGCTCGGGTCGCCCTTGATATAGGAGCCCAGTGTCAGCTCGTCCGGAAGGACGGCTCCGCCTTCGGGAGAAGCTTCTGCTTCTTCTTCGCCTGCTTCCTCGCCGGCTTCCGCTTCGGGTTCAGCCTCGGCTTCAGCTTCTGCGGTATCCTTGGGCGTATCCGTGCCGGCCGGAGTTGTTCCGCAGGCGGAAAGCATGGAAAGGATCATTACTGCAGCAATCAGCAGTGCAATCAGTTTTTTCATGTTTTTTCCCCTTTGTTTGTTTATTTTCAAAACGCGGACTGCCCGCGCTTTTGAACAGAGTGACAGATGTGTCCGATCATCCCTTGACCGCGCCGATCGTGAGGCCCTTTACGAAGTAGCGCTGCACGAACGGGTACAGAAGGACGATGGGGCCCGTTGCGATGACCGTCATGGCCATCTTCATGGATTCAAGCGGTACCGCAGTAAGCGGGAGGCCGGACTTTTCCGCCACGATCCTCATGGCTTCCGCGGAGCCGATCATTTTCTGCAGATAGTACTGCAGGTTGTACATATAATCCTTGCCGATGAACAGCATGCAGTTGTACCAGTCGTTCCAGTACGCGAGCGCGGAGAAGAGGCCCAGCGTCGCGATGAGCGGCTTCGAAAGCGGCAGGATCAGCTTCGTGTAGATCAGGAAATCGTTCGCGCCGTCGATCTTCGCGGATTCCGTAATGGCGCTCGGGATCCCGTTCATGAACGACTTCGAGATGATCATGTTCCACACGGAGAACATGAGCGGCAGGACGAGCGCATGGTAGTTGTCCTTGAAGCTCAGGTACCTCGTGCAGAGGATGTACCACGGGACCAGACCGCCGTTAAAGAGCGTCGTGAAGAAAAAGAAGAACGCGAAGCCGTTCCGCCACGGGAAATCCTTCCTTGAAAGAACGTAGCCTGTCATGGTCGCGAGGAACACCGCGAGGAACGTTCCTACGGCCGTGACGCCGATGGTGGTCCCGTACGCCTGCAGGATCTGCTTCGGGTTTTTTATGCTGAGCTGGTACGCTTCCACGGAGAAGTTCTTCGGGAAAAGCGGGTAGCCCGAACGGATCAGCTCGCTGTTGTCCGTGAAGGACGCGACCACGATCAGGTAGAACGGCGTCACGCACAGGAGCGCAAAGAGCGCGATCAGGACGTAGCCGACAATATTAATGGAGATGACGTCGGCACCGTGTTTTATGTGCCGTGCAGTCTGTACTGCTGCAGTGTTCTTTTCAGCCATACCGCACCTCCCTTAATATAACGCATAGTCCGGGTTGAACTTCTTGACCAGGCCGTTGCAGAGCGAGATGGTCACGAAGCACAGGACGGACTGGTAGAGACCGGCAGCCGCAGCAACGCCGATATCGCCGTTTGTGATGAGGAGCTTGAACACGTAGGTGTCGATGATCTCCGTCACCGGCTGGAGCGTGATGCTGGATTTGACGGTCTGGTAGAACAGGCCGAAGTCTCCGCGGAAGATGTTGCCGATCGCGAGGAGCACGAGCACCATCATGGTGGGGGTGAGCGACGGGATCGTCAGATACCGGATCTTCTGCCAGGCGGACGCGCCGTCAATTGCCGCGGCCTCGAACATTTCCTGATCCAGGCTCGTGATGGCCGCAAGGTAGACTACCGTGCCGTAGCCGGTGGATTTCCAGAGCTTTAAGACAGTCAGTACGACGGGCCAGGCAGCCGGCGTATTGTAGAGGTCAAACGGCTCCGCCCCCAGTGCCCGGAGGATGCGGTTGAACACGCCCTGCTCGTAGTTGAAGATGTTGTACATGATGGCGCCTGCCACGACCCAGCTGATGAAGTAGGGCAGGAACATGAAGGACTGCGTGACTTTCTTGAAGGTCTTGCTGGCAAGCTCGTTTAAGAGGATCGCGAAGCCCATTTCAAACACCACTCCCAGCGCGATGAACGCGATGTTGTAGAGGAGCGTGTTGCGGGTGGTCATCCACAGCTTCCCGGCGATCATGAGCGACTTGAAGTTCTGAAGCCCGATCTTTTTGGAGCCGTAAATGCCTCCCTTGAAGGAATACTTCTCGAACGCCAGGATGATGCCGCTCATCGGGATGTAGGAGAAGATGATGACGTAGATGACTGCCGGAAGCAGCATGAGGAGCAGCAGCCAATGCTTCCGGATGACTTTTCCGAAAGACATTTTTGTTTTATAGCCGGCTGCGCCTTGAGCAGATTTCTTCATACGAAGACCCTCCCTTCGCTATTACTGTAGTGTTTTTTCGGAGAAGGAACAAGAGGTAAAAGAACGAAAATCAATTTGTTTTTTGTGCAGATTACATAAGAACGGACGAAAAAGTTGCGCAAAAAAAGTTTGGAAATCGTGGAAATCCTTGCTTTTTGATGCGCAACAATATTCTGATGTGTCAAAAGATTCGGACAAAATGAACGAAAACAGCCGGATCCTTCCGAAATCAGTCGGAGGAGCGGCGCTCGAGAAGGCGGTAGTCGATGTTCGTGATCCGTTCCGGGTCTTCTCCCCGGACGAGGGCGGCCAGCTTTTCGCTGAGGGCGGCGCCCATTTTCCGGGTGGGAATACTCATGGACGAGATGGGCGGATAAGCCGTCTGCGTGTACGTGCTGTCATAGAGGGAGCCGATGCGGAACTCGGAGGGTACGTAGACGCCGCGCTCCGTAAGCGCCTGCAGGAGGAGGGAGGAGAGGATATCGTCGGAAGCGATCGCGGCGTCCGCCCCGCGGGAAAGCATGAGATCCGCGGCGTTCCCGGCGTCCTCCGCCGTCGTGATGTTCCGGAAGACCAGGTCGTTCCGCTGCGGCATCAGGTGGTCCTGAAGCGCGCGGAGATACCCTGCGCAGCGGTCGCGGTTCACCAGATAGTGTTCCATGCCGCCCACGAACGCGATCCGCTTCGAGCCTTTTTCGATGAGGTGGGTGGTCATGACGTCCGCGGCCTGGTACACGTTCCCGTCCACCTGGTAGACGTCCGGATCCGAGGAAGTCCCGCCCAGGACGAACGGCATTCCGATGTTCCGCAAGTACCGCATCTGCTGGTCGTCGATATAATTCTGAAGGAGGATCACTCCGTCGCAGCGCATGCGGGTGAGGGCCTCGGACAGGCGGTCCGTCCGGTTGCCGCGCTCGAGCACGATCATCGTATTGCAGCGGTATTTCTGGAGGGCGTCCAGGATGCCGGCCAGACAGGTCTGGAAGAAGATGGAGTCGTCCAGCAGGTTGTCCGGCAGTACCACGCAGATGTTTTCCGGGACCGGCGGGCCCGATTCCACGGGATACCCTGCTTCCTCCGCATACCGCCGGATCTCTTCGCGCCGGGCAGCACTGACTCTTCCTTTCCCGGACAGCGCCCGGGAGACCGTGGTCTTCGAGACCCCGAAGTGAGCGGCGATCTGTTCAAGAGTCACTTTGTTTCCGGCTGCCATGGCTTCCCCCTTCCGCGGTCCTTCTACCTGAACCTTAGCCCTTGTGAACACGGTTGTCAAGTCCTGCATACGGCCGTCCTTGGCCGCCTGTGTACGAAGATACTATAGTCGCAACATTCCGGTTGCGGAAACAGGAATAGTATTGTAAAATAAATTTATCTATGCGGTCAAGAGACCGGAGGGGGAAGAATGGCTGGCCTGACAGACGGAAAAGACGTGATCCTGTTTGACCTGGACGGGGTGCTCATCGACTCGGAGCCGCAGCATTTCAGGGCCTGGAGAAGGACCATGCGGCAGTACGGTGTGGAGATCGACTTCGAAACGTACAAGCCGTGCATCGGATCTACGAACGGGATCCTGTTCCGGATCTTCCAGGATGCGTACGGGTTTGACGTGACGGAACACCCGGACCTGGAAGAAGAGTACAGGAAGATCCGGAAAGCGGTCGAACGCGAAGATGGGGTCATTCCCATGCCGGACGTCCGTGAGGTCGTACGGGAGCTCCGTGAACGCGGATACAGAATGGCCGTCGCGTCTTCATCGCCGCCGGATTACATTGAATACTGTACGGAGGACATCGGCGTAAGGGACTGCTTCAGCGTGCTGTTCAGCGGAAGGAACGCGCTTCACCCGAAACCGGCGCCGGACACATTCCTCATGGCTTTGGAAAAGCTTGGCGGGACGCCGGATGAATGCGTGGTCGTGGAGGATTCGGAGAACGGGTCGAAGGCCGCGCGCGCCGCAGGGATGCTGTGCATCGGGATCGAGAACCCCGGCTCGGGGGACCAGGACCTGTCCGCGGCAGATATAAAAATCACGAAGCTTACCGGGCTTCTTACGCTTCTCCCGGGACCCGGGAAGGATGCGGAATAAATACAGAAAATGTACGCAGAGGCTAAAAGGCCCCGCGTCAGGATACAAGGAGGTCGCTATGACTAAGGAAGAGCTCAGAGAGGCGTTTTTTAAGCAGTACGGTGCCGGCGAGGAGCCTGTGTATGTGTTTTCACCGGGCAGGGTCAACCTGATCGGCGAACACACGGACTACAACGGCGGGCACGTGTTCCCGTGCGCGCTGACCATCGGCACGTATTTCGCGGCGCGGAAGAGAGCGGACCGGAAGGTACGGTTCTTCTCGGGGAACTATCCCCAGGCGGGGACCGTGGAGCGGACGCTTGACTCTCTCGATTATGAAAAATCCAAGGGCTTTACGAATTATCCGATGGGCATGATCTGGGCGTACGGCGTCCGGTACGGACTTCATGCGGACGCCGGAATGGATGTCTATCTCTGGGGAAACATCCCGAGCGCGTCGGGCCTGTCTTCGTCGGCGTCCGTAGAGGTCGGCATGGGCAAGGTCCTGAACCTTCTCTTCGGCTGGGATATCCCGAACCAGGAGATCGCCCTGTGCGGCCAGTACTCGGAAAACAACTACAACGGAGTGAACTGCGGCATCATGGACCAGTTCGCCATCGCGATGGGAAAGAAGGACAACGCGATCTTCCTGGATACGGCGACGCTCGAGTACGAGTACGCGCCCATCGCGCTTTCGGGCATGAAGATCGTGATCGCCTGCACAAATAAAAAGAGGGGCCTTGCGGACTCCAAATACAACGAACGCCGGACGGAATGCGAGACGGCGCTCGCAGAGCTTCAGAAGGTCATCGACGTGAACGCCCTGGGCGACCTTGACGAAGAGACATTTGAAGCGAATAAGGACGCCATCAAGGATCCTGTGCGCGTAAAGCGCGCGCGCCATGCAGTCTATGAGAACCGGCGGACGGTCCGCGCGGTCGAGCTTCTTAAGGGAGGTGATGTCGCAGGCTTCGGCCGGCTGATGAACGACTCCCACGTCTCGTTAAGAGACGATTATGAAGTGACCGGGATCGAGCTCGACACACTTGTAGAGGAAGCGTGGAAGATCAGCGGTGTGGTGGGCTCCCGCATGACCGGCGCAGGCTTCGGCGGGTGCACGGTGAGCATCGTCGAAGACGGTGCGGTGGACCGCTTCATTGAAGAGGTCGGGAAGAACTACGAAGCAAAGATCGGCTATGCGGCAAGCTTCTATGTGGTCGAGATCGGTGACGGCACCAGGGAATATTGACCGCGGTAAAGATACAGGCTCTTAAAGAGAAGAGCCGAAGGAGAACAGATGTCAGCAAAAAAACCTTATTATATCACAACGGCTATCGCCTATACGTCAGGCAAGCCGCACATCGGAAACACCTATGAGATCATCCTGGCGGACGCCATCGCCCGCTTTAAGCGGCTGGAGGGCTACGACGTCCGGTTCCAGACCGGTACGGACGAGCACGGCCAGAAGATCCAGGACCGTGCGGAAGCGGCCGGGAAGAGCCCCAAGGAATACGTGGACGAGATCGCGGGAGAGATCAAAAGGATCTGGGACCTCATGAACACGTCCTACGACCGGTTCATCAGGACCACGGACGCGGACCACGAGGCGACGGTCCAGAAGCTCGTCAGAAAATTATACGAAAAGGGCGATATCTACAAGGGCGCGTACGAGGGCATGTACTGTAAGGAGTGCGAGTCCTTCTATACACCTTCACAGATCAAAGATGGCAAATGCCCGGAGTGCGGATTCCCCGTACAGCCCGCGAAGGAAGAGGCGTACTTCTTCAGGATGAGCAAATATGCGGACCGCCTGATCGACCATATCAATACCCATCCGCAGTTTATCCAGCCGGTGTCCAGGAAGAACGAGATCATGAACAACTTCCTGCTGCCGGGCCTGCAGGACCTGTGCGTGTCCAGATCTTCCTTCTCGTGGGGCATTCCGGTCGATTTCGACCCGCGCCACGTGGTGTACGTCTGGATCGACGCGCTGTCGAACTACATTACCGGGCTGGGCGTGAACATCGACGGGGAAAGCGATGAATTATTCAAGCGTTACTGGCCGGCGGACGTCCATTTGATCGGCAAGGACATCCTCCGCTTCCATACCATCTACTGGCCCATCATGCTGATGGCGCTCGACATCCCGCTTCCGAAGCAGGTATTCGGCCATCCGTGGCTGATCCAGGGCGGGGAAAAGATGAGTAAATCAAAAGGCAACGTGATCTACGCGGACGACCTTGCGTCGCTATTCGGCGTGGATGCGGTGCGGTATTTCGTGCTGCATGAGACGCCGTTCGAATCGGACGGCACCATCACCTGGGAGCTTGTGATCGAAAGGTACAATTCCGACCTTGCGAACATCCTCGGGAACCTCGTGAGCCGGACGATCTCCATGAGCAACAAGTACTTCGGCGGGATCCTTTCCGACAAGGGAGCAGCGGAGCCCGTGGACCAGGAGCTCAAGGACCTCGCGGCGCACGTTAAGGAAAGCACACGGAAATGCATGGAGACGCTCCACGTTGCGGACGCGATGACGGAGATCTTTAACCTGTTCCGCCGCTGCAACAAATACGTGGATGAGACGACCCCGTGGATCCTCGCGAAGGATCCCGAAAAGCAGGACCGCCTGTCGACCGTTCTTTACAACCTTGCGGAAGGCATCATGACCGGCGCCTCGCTCCTGTATCCGTTCATGCCTGAGACGGCGGAGCGGATCGCAGCGGGCTTCAACGCGGAGCTTAAGGACTTTGAAGGACTGACCGGCTTCGGCGCATGCATCCCGGAAGGCACGAAGGTCGCGGAAAAGCCGGAGATGCTGTTCGCGCGTCTTGACGAAAAGGCTATTATGGAGAAGGCACAGGCTATTATGGAAGCGCAGCGGAAGGCGGCACTGGCAGCGGCCGGCATGACTCAGGAAAACGCGGAAGCAGCAACCGCGGAGAAGCCGGAAGAGCCGGAAGAAAAGGCTGTCGAGCTGCTTCCTGAAGTTGCCTATGATGACTTCGCGAAGCTCCAGTTCGTGGTGGGCGAAGTCTTAAGCTGCGAAGCTGTTCCGAAGTCAAAGAAGCTTCTTTGCTCGCAGGTGAAGATCGGGAACGAGACCCGGCAGATCCTGTCCGGCATCCGGGCAAGCTACAGCCCGGATGAGATGGTCGGGAAGAAGGTCATGGTGCTTCTGAACTTAAAGCCCGTGACTATGGCCGGGCTTAAGTCCGAGGGTATGATCCTTCTTGCAGAAGACGGAAAGGGCGGCTATACGCTCATGAAGCCTGAAGATCCGGACGCGCCGGCAGGCGCGGGGATCGCGTAACAGTTCAGAATAATAATATGGCCGGCGCCGCAGGGAACAAGGAAGACCTGCGGCGCCGCGCGATTTTTCCTGCGCGATTTCAAAAAACCGCTTGACAATCGATGCTCCGGGGTCTATAATGTCGCTTGTGTCTGAAACACATGCACCACTAGCTCAGTTGGTAGAGCACCTGACTCTTAATCAGGGTGTCCAGGGTTCGAGCCCCTGGTGGTGCACTTTTTTTGTGCCTTTCCAAAGTAAAACGATACAGGCGCCGGTGCATGTGTTCATGTACCGGCGCCGTATGTTTTTGTGAGCCCCGGCGCCCGCATCCTCTGCTTGACGCGGCAGAGGATTTCCTATAGAATATAATAAAATGCGGGTTTATGGGTTTATCGCCGGAAAAGGCATAAACCAATACATCCGCAGGAATACGGAGGGAACGCCTGTGAGGCTCAGAAACATCCCCGGCGCGAAAGAGGAGATGCTCGTAAACCCGTTTGTCGTACAGGAGCCGGAGACGAAGAAAGGCCTTTGGAAGCAGGAGGTCTTCGGAAACGACCGGCCGCTCCACGTGGAGATCGGCTGCGGAAAGGGCCGCTTCCTTTCGGAAATGGCTGAAAAGAATCCCGGGGTGAATTATCTCGGGATCGAAAAGTTTTCCTCCGTCCTTCTCCGTGCCCTCGAAAAACGGGCGGCCATGGATGCGGACAACCTGTATTATCTCCGCTTTGACGCGGAAGGGCTCACGGAGATCTTCGGGGATCGGGAGGTGGACAGGATCTACCTGAACTTTTCGGACCCCTGGCCGAAGGCCAGGCACTGGAAAAGGAGGCTCACGTCCACGGAGTTCCTGAAGCGTTACGACAAGGTCCTCGCCCCCGGCGGGACCATTGAATTCAAGACTGACAATGAAGGGCTTTTTGACTTTTCCCTGGAAAGCGCCCGGGAGGCCGGATGGCAGGTCCTCGTCATGACGCGGGATCTTTATCACTCCCCGTACGCGGAGGGGAACGTGCTTACCGAATATGAAGACCGGTTCGCGACACTCGGCAAGCCGATCTTTAAAATGATCATTACGAGATGATCGATCACAAGGAGAGGACATATGAATAAAAAGCTGTTGAGCATGGTGCTGGCGGTGGTGGTTTCGCTTTCGGCAGTGTTTACGGGCTGCGGCACGGTTACGGACCCGAAGGAAGTTTTCTCGGAGATCCTTGAGAAGGCGGTGTCTTCTGTAAAGGCGCGCACCGGGAATGCGGCAGAAGCGTCCGAAGAGGTCGCGGAAGCGGCTGAAGAAGAGAACGCGGTCCCGGAAGAGGGCGAAGCAGAGACGGAAGCCCCCGAGGGAGAGGATGAAGGGCAGGAAGCCGTTCCCGAAGGAGGGCAGGAAGACACGGAAAGCGCGTTCCACGCGTTTACGGACAGCCTGATGCCAACGTTTTTTGAAGGCGACACCTTTGACGCGCATTACTATTTCATGCATCCGGAGGATTTCGGCATCAACATTGACGAACCGGGCCTTCCGCAGTTTTCATATGACGAAGACGACGAATACAATTCTTCCTATGAGGAATTCCTTACGGAATCCCTTGCGAAAATGGAAGAGTTCAGCTTTGATGAGCTCAGTCTTCAGGCACAGATCACATACGACGTTTTAAAGGACTATCTCGAGACGGAGCTTTTGGGCTGCGCTTACGATTATTACTATGAGCCGTTAGGCGGCACGTCGGGCTACCAGTCGCAGCTTCCGGTCATGTTCGCGGAGTACAAATTCTTCTCCGTGGATGACGCGGAGGATTACCTCGCGTATCTTGAGCAGATGCCCGCCCATTTCGAAGACCTGCTTCTTTACGAGCAGCAGAAGGCGGACCACGGTCTCTTCATGGAAGATGATCTCGCACAGGAGGTCATTGACCAGATCGACTCCTTCCTGGAAACGGAAGCGGATGAAGACAACTTCCTGTACGTGTCTTTCCGTGAAAAGGTGGAAGCGCTCGACCTTACGGACGAGGAGAAAGATGAACTGATCGCGCGGAACAAGGAGCTTGCTCCCAATTTCTATGAGGCATACCGTATCTTAAAGGCGGGCCTTGAAGGACTCATGGGCAGCAATCAGTATAAGGGCGGCCTCTGCTATTATCCGGACGGCGAAGGCTATTACGAATATCTCATTAAGAGCAACGTCGGCACGGAAATGTCGCCTGCAGAACTCTGGGATTACCTTGAGGAGAAGGAGACCGAGTCCTTCAACGAGCTCATGATGATCTACAGGAAGCATCCCGACGTTGTGGACAGCTTCTACAGCATGGAGTTTCCCTCGTCTGATCCTGAAGAGATCATGCTGATGCTCATCGAATCCGCGAACGAGAAGTTCCCGGAGCTTTCCGAAGTCCAGTATGAGATCAAATACGTGGACGAGTCTCTCCGGGAGTACCTGAACCCGGCGTTCTACATCATCCCGCCGTTTGGCGAAGGCGCCACGAATGAGATCTACATCAACCCGGAAGAGGACGGCAGTATCCCGGACGATATCTGGCAGACGCTTTCTCATGAGGGCTATCCCGGACATCTTTACCAGTACAATTTCTGGAGCAGCGTCAATGAATACGCGATCCGCCGCCTGACCGACCCCACCGGCTATGCCGAAGGCTGGGCGCAGCACGTAGAGCATCAGTCCTACTATTTTGAAGGCGCGGATAAGAACGTCGCGGATTTCGCCCATGCGAACGACCTTGCCACCATGGCGCTTTACGGCCTCATGGATCTGGGCATCCATTATCAGGGCTGGTCAAAGGAAGAACTCGGGGACTTCCTTGAGGAACAGTTCGGCGCACAGGACGAAGAAACCATTACGGACCTTTACAACTATCTGGTCGGCAACCCGGCGGAGTACATGCAGTATGCCGCGGGTGAGTTTGAGATGATGGATATCATCGACGATTATACGGAAGAAGGCGGCGTGGACATGAAGGAATTCTACAGGGAATACCTGGAGATCGGCCCCGGCCCCTTCTACATTGTAAGGAAATACCTTGGGCTTGACTGATTTGCTACAGGAGGAATGAAATGAGCCTTGTGACCAAAGTCTTTGGGACGCACAGTGAAAGAGAGATCAAAAGGATCCGGCCGCTCCTTGACAGGATCCTGAGCCTCCGTCCGGAGATGATGAGTCTTACGGATGCGCAGCTTCGCGCGAAGACCGATGAATTCAGGATGCGCTATCAGGCGGGGGAGTCTCTGGACGACCTGCTTCCGGAAGCGTACGCGGTCATGCGGGAAGCGACGCGCCGCTGCATCAACCAGGAGCACTTTGAAGTGCAGCTCATCGGCGGCATCATCCTGCATCAGGGCCGGATCGCTGAAATGAAGACCGGTGAAGGCAAGACGCAGACCGCACTCCTGCCCTCGTACCTGAATGCGCTCACCGGCAAAGGCGTGCACGTGGTCACGGTCAACGATTACCTCGCCTCCCGTGACGCGGAGTGGATGGGCCAGATGCACCGCTTCTTAGGCCTCACCGTGGGCTGCGTCTTAAACAGCATGAAGGCGGAGGAACGGCGGGAAGCCTATAACTGCGACATCACATACGTCACGAACAACGAGCTCGGCTTCGACTACCTTCGTGACAACATGGTCATTTACGCGAAGCAGCTGGTGCAGCGGGGCCTCCATTACGCGATCATCGACGAGGTGGACTCGATCCTTATTGACGAAGCACGTACGCCGCTGATCATTTCCGGCCAGTCCGGAAAGTCCACCCAGCTCTATGAAGTCTGCGACATGCTCGCGAAGCGTCTCCAGCGCGGTGAAAACGAGCGTGAGGTCTCCAAGATGGACATGGTCATGGGAGAAACTCAGGCTGAGTCCGGGGACTTCATGGTCAATGAAAAGGACAAGGTCGTCAACCTGACCGCGCAGGGCGTGGAAAAGGTCGAAAAGTTCTTCCAGATCGAAAACTTTGCGGACGCGGAAAACCTGGAGCTCCAGCACAACATGAACCTTGCGCTCCGCGCGAATTACCTCATGTTCCGTGACCAGGACTACGTGGTCAAGGACAACGAGGTCCTGATCGTCGATGAATTCACCGGACGTATCATGCCCGGCCGGCGGTATTCCGACGGCCTGCACCAGGCCATCGAAGCCAAGGAGCACGTCAAGGTCAAGCGCGAGTCCAAGACGCTCGCGACCATCACGTTCCAGAACTTCTTCAACAAATACGAGAAGAAATGCGGCATGACCGGTACGGCGCTCACGGAAGAGCGCGAGTTCAGGAACATTTACGGGATGGACGTCATCGAGATCCCCACGAACGTTCCCGTACAGAGAAAGGACCTGGAGGACGCCGTCTACAAGACGAAGCGTGAAAAGTTCAACGCAGTCGTGCAGGCTGTGAAGGAAGCGTATGAGAAGGGCCAGCCCGTGCTGGTGGGCACCATCACGATCGAAACGTCCGAGCTGGTCTCAGGACTGCTCCGGAAGATGAACATTCCGCACAACGTGCTGAACGCGAAGTTCCATGAGATGGAGGCGGAGATCGTCGCGCAGGCCGGCCAGTTCAAGGCGGTCACCATCGCGACCAACATGGCAGGCCGTGGTACCGATATCAAGCTGGATCCCCGGTCCAGGGAAGTCGGCGGCTTAAAGATCATCGGCACGGAGCGCCACGAAGCACGGCGTATCGACAACCAGCTGCGCGGACGTTCCGGACGTCAGGGCGACCCGGGCGAATCCCGCTTCTATATTTCCCTTGAGGACGACCTCATGCGCCTGTTCGGCTCCGAACACATCATGTCGATGTTCAACGCTCTGGGTGTTGCCGAGGGGCAGCAGATCGAACACAAGATGCTTTCAGGCGCCATCGAAAAGGCGCAGAAGAAGATCGAGGGCAACAACTTCTCGATTCGTGAAAACCTGCTGAAATTTGACGAAGTCATCAATGAGCAGCGCGAGATCATCTATAAGGAGCGGCGGCAGGTGCTGGACGGCGAGTCCATGCGCGACGTCATCCTGAAGATGGTGACCGACGTCTGCGACAACATAGTGGATATGGACATTTCGGAGGACCGGAACGCTGAGGACTGGGACCTTGCCGAATTCAACCAGTCCCTGACGCGCATCATCCCCATGGAGCCTGTCAGGATCGCGCCGGAGGACGCGAGGAGCTTCAACAAGAACCAGCTGAAGCACCTTGTGAAGGAGCGCGCGGTCAAGCTTTACGAAGAAAAGGAAGCACAGTTCCCGGATATCGAGCAGATGCGTGAGCTCGAGCGCGTGATTCTCTTAAAGGTCATCGACAGCCGGTGGATGGACCATATCGACGATATGGACCAGCTCCGCCAGGGCATCGGCATGGTGGCGTACGGCCATCAGGATCCTTTAACAGAGTACAAGATGGCGGGCTTCGACATGTTCAACTCCATGATGGCAGGCATCCGCGAGGATACCGTCAGGCTCATGTTCCACTCACGCGTGGAGCAGCCGGAGGAGCGCGAACAGGTCGCGAAGATCACCGGAACGAACAAGGATACGTCCAGGGTGCAGGCGCCCGTGAAGCGCAGCACCGCGAAGATCTATCCGAACGACCCCTGCCCGTGCGGCAGCGGCAAGAAGTACAAGAACTGCCACGGAAGGCCCGGTTCTCCGGCGCTTCCGGCATAAGACCTAAAAACGGAGACAGGCAATGATCGAATTAGACCAGTTTAAATACGCACTTGGCCAGTACAGAGAGCCTCTTTCAGAGCTTAAGAGTGCGCTTGCGCTTGACCAGAAGTCGGAACAGATCTCAGAACTCTCCATGTACATGGAGGACCCGAATTTCTGGAACGACCCTGAAAAGTCCTCCGAGATCACGAAAAAGCTCAAAAACCTGCAGGATACCGTCAAGGAGTACAAGGCGCTCGAGCAGCAGTTCGAGGATATCGAAACGCTCATTGAAATGGGCAATGAAGAGAACGACGCGTCCATGGTGGACGAGGTCCGCGCAGAGTTTGACGACTTCAGGGAAAAGTTCGAGGACATGCGGATCACGACCCTCCTTTCGGACGAGTTTGACCATAACGACGCGATCCTCCGCCTGAACGCAGGCGCGGGCGGCACGGAGGCCTGCGACTGGGCCGGCATGCTGTACCGGATGTACACGCGCTGGGCGGAAAAGAAGGGCTACTCCATCGAAGTCCTGGACTATCTGGACGGCGATGAAGCCGGCATCAAGTCCGTTACCATCCAGATCACCGGAGAAAACGCCTACGGCTTCCTCCGCTCCGAGCACGGCATCCACCGCCTGGTCCGCATCTCCCCCTTCAATTCGGTGGGCAAGCGGATGACGTCCTTCGTTTCCTGCGACATCATGCCCGTCATCGAACAGAGCGTGGACGTGGACATCAAGGACGACGATCTAAAGATCGACGTATACCGTTCTTCAGGTGCCGGCGGACAGCATATCAACAAGACCTCTTCCGCGGTGCGCATCACCCATATCCCGACAGGGATCGTGGTGGCGTGCCAGAACGAGCGCTCGCATTTCCAGAACCTGGACAAGGCCATGGAGATGCTACGTGCAAAGCTCTACCTTCTCAAGAAGGAAGAGAACGCGAACCAGCTTTCGGACATCCGCGGCGAAGTCAAGGATAACGGCTGGGGCTCCCAGATCCGTTCCTACGTCTTCCAGCCCTACACGATGGTCAAGGACCTTCGGACTCAGGCGGAGACCGGCAACGTCCAGGCGGTCATGGACGGCGCGCTCGACATGTTCATGAACGCGTACCTCAAGTGGATCCACACGGATCAGACATCTGAAAAGAATTAAAGGAAATCATGACACGGTTTTATGAAACGCATTCTCCGGAAGAAACCATGGCCCTGGGCAGACGCTTAGGGGAGCAGGCCTCTTCCGGAGAACTGCTGTGTTTAAACGGCGACCTCGGGACCGGGAAAACGGTCTTCGCGAAGGGGTTCGCGGAAGGGCTCGGCATAACAGAGGACGTGGTGTCTCCCACATTTACGATCATGAAGATCTATGAAGGCGGGCGGCTTCCCCTCTACCACTTTGACGTGTACCGGATCGGGGACATCGATGAGATGGACGAGATCGGGTACGAGGAGTATTTCTACGGGGACGGCGTGACGCTCATCGAATGGGCGAACCTGATTGCCGAGCTGATCCCGAAGAAGGCTGTCCGGGTCTATATCGAAAAGCCTGAGGACGGTCCTGACGACACGCGGAAAATTACAGTGACGGAGCTTACGGAATGAAGATCCTTGGAATCGAGAGCGCTTCGGTAACGGCCTCCTGCGCCGTTCTTTCCGACGACGTACTGCTCGCGGAATACACGACAAATTATAAAAAGACACACTCGGAGACGCTGCTTCCAATGGTGAGCGAGATCCTGAGGATGACCGGCACGAAGCCTTCGGACCTCACGCTGATCGCGGTGTCCGAAGGGCCGGGATCCTTTACGGGGCTTCGGATCGGGGCGGCGGCAGCCAAAGGGCTCGCCTTCGCACTCGACATCCCCATAGTCCCCGTGCCTACACTCGACGCCATCGCCTACGGCATGGCGGGCTCGGCCTGCATCCTGTGCCCCATGATGGACGCCCGCCGCGGCGAAGTCTATGCCGGGCTCTATGAATTTGACGGGACGGAACTTGTGATCCTTCAGAAAGCCGAGGCACTCCCCTGCACAGAGGAGGTCAGGCGGGCGGAGGAATTCGCCGGGGAGCGCGGGAAACGCGTGATGTACTTAGGCGACGGGCTTCCCGTTTTCCGGGAGGAGATCACAAGGCTCACGGAGGGACGCGCGCTGTTTGCGCTGCCGCAGTCCGTGACCCAGCGGGCCGGAAGCGTTGCGGCGCTCGGAAAGGTCCTCTATGAACAGGGCGTTGTTTCCGACGCATACACGTTCTCCCCGCTTTATCTCCGGAAATCCCAGGCCGAACAGGAGCGGGAGGCCATGGGCCTTTCCACGGAGCCGGATGAGCTGTCCGCGAAAGGAGCGGACCTTTGAACGTACGAAGGATGAACCCCGGAGACCTTGAGAAAGCCGCCGAACTTGAAGAGATCTGCTTTTCGGATCCCTGGACGTACGAAATGCTTTCCGAGAGCTTCGAAAACACACTGTACCGGTTCTTTGTATATGAGCAGGACGGGCAGGTCACAGGCTACGCCGGAATGTTCAAGGCGCTTGACGAAGGGAATATCGCAAACATTGCAGTGTTTCCTGAGTACAGGCGGCAGGGTATTGGCGAGGCGCTCCTTGCGGCGCTCATCGATGAAGGGCGGAAAGAAGGACTTTCACGCATGTTCCTCGAGGTGCGGGAGACAAATTATCCCGCCGTCGCCCTCTATAAAAAGCTCGGCTTTACGGAAGCGGGCTACAGAAAAGACTATTATCATGACCCCGAGGAAGGCGCGAAGATCCTGACTTTGGATCTTTGACCGCCCGGGGACACATTGGAGAAACTATGCTGGACGTATCACTGCTTGGCACCGGCGGCATGATGCCGCTTCCCGAGCGCTATCTCACATCACTCATGCTGCGTTTAAACGGCAGCAGCCTTATGATCGACTGCGGCGAGGGCACCCAGGTCGCACTTCGTAAGCGCGGCTGGTCCTGCAACCCGCTGGACGTCATGTGCTTTACGCATTACCACGGAGACCACATCAGCGGGCTTCCGGGCATGCTCCTCACCATGGGGAACAACGACCGGACGGAGCCGCTCGTCATGATCGGCCCGAAGGGGCTCGAGCGCGTTGTAAGCGCCCTCCGCGTGGTCGCGCCGGAGCTGCCGTTTCAGATCGAATTCCGGGAGTTTTCCGGAGAAAGCGCGGATTTTGAACTCAAAGGTTACGAGATCCACGCATTCAGGGTAAATCACAGAGTCCCCTGCTACGGGTACAGGATATCCGTGCCGAGGCTCGGCGCCTTTGACGTCGATAAGGCGAAGGCGAACGAGGTGCCCTTAAAGCTCTGGAACAGGCTCCAGCACGGAGAGTCCGCGGAGTACGAAGGAAAGCTTTACACGCCGGACATGGTCATGGGACCGGACCGGCAGGGGCTTAAGCTCGTGTATGTGACAGACACCCGGCCTACGGAAAGCATCGTGGAAAATGCCCGGAACGCGGACCTCATGATCTGCGAGGGCATGTACGGCGACCCGGATAAGCTCGACCGCCTGAAGGAGCATAAGCACATGATGCTCCAGGAAGCCTGCAGGCTTGCGAAGGAAGCGGAGCCCAAGGAGCTCTGGCTCACGCACTACAGCCCTGCAATGCTTCACCCGGAAAACTATGAGAAGGAACTGAAAGCCATCTTCCCGAACACCGTGATCCCGAAGGACGGACACAGCACCGTTCTCCATTTCCCGGAATGAGGAGGCTTTGCCGATTATGCCGAAAGATATTACGATTCTTGCAATAGAAAGCTCCTGCGATGAAACGGCGGCAGCGGTCGTCCGGAACGGGCGCGAGGTGCTTTCGAACGTGATCTCCTCCCAGATCGCGCTCCACACGCTTTACGGCGGCGTGGTGCCGGAGATCGCGTCCAGGAAGCATATCGAAAAGATCACTCCGGTCGTTTCGGAAGCTCTGAAGAATGCAGGCGTTTCCGCGGATGAGCTGGACGCCGTGGCGGTCACATACGGTCCGGGGCTTGTGGGCGCGCTCCTTGTGGGCGTGTCGTTCGCGAAGTCCTTCGCCTATGCGAAGGGGCTGCCTTTGGTGGGCGTCCATCACATTGAGGGCCACGTTGCGGCAAACTTTATTGAATACCCGGAGCTTGAGCCGCCGTTCGCGTGCCTCGTGGTCTCCGGCGGACATACGCACCTCGTGGAGGTCACGGACTACGGCGTCTTCAAGATCATCGGGAAGACGCGCGACGATGCCGCCGGCGAAGCCTTTGACAAGGTCGCGAGGGCCATCGGCCTCGGATACCCCGGCGGTCCCAAGATCGACCGGAAGGCCCGGGAGGGCGACCCGGAAGCTATCCGCTTCCCCAAGGGCCGCGTGGAAGGCGCCCCGTACGATTTCAGCTTTTCAGGGCTGAAGTCCGCAGTTCTGAACTATCTGAACCACGCTAAGATGGCCGGAGAGACCGTGAATGACGCTGACCTTGCCGCTTCCTTCCAGAAGGCAGTGGTGGACGTCCTTACGGAGCGTTCAATGGACCTTGTCCGTGCCCGCGGCTACAGAAAGCTTGCGGCAGCGGGCGGGGTCGCCGCAAACAGCGCGCTCAGAGCGTCCCTTAAAGCCGCCTGTGACGCGGAAAACGTGGCCTTTTTCGTCCCGTCGCCCATCCTCTGCACTGATAACGCGGCCATGATCGGCTGCGCGGGATATTACGAATTTTTGAAGGGAGTGCGCTCCGGAAACGACCTGAACGCAGTGCCCGATCTCAAGCTTGGAGAACGATAATGGAATCACTTGTGACGTCGTACAATGAGACGCTGGGTACGTGGATGTCCCGGGAGGTCTTTGTCCTCCTGGTCTCCATGATCCCCCTCATTGAGCTCCGCGGCGGGCTTGTGATCGCGTACCTCTTAAAGATGCCCTTCTGGTCCTCGAACCTGTTCTGCATCCTCGGAAACGTGATCCCGATCCCCTTTATCCTGCTGTTCATCCGGCAGCTCTTTGAGTGGATGAAGAAGCACAATATCCTCACCGGATTCGTCAGGTGGCTCGAAGCCCGTGCGGAGAAAAAATCGAAGGGCAAGGAGCGAGGGGAATTCATTGTCCTCTGGCTCTTTGTAGGCATCCCGATCCCCGGGACCGGCGCGTGGACCGGCGCACTCATCGCGTCGCTCATGCGGTTCGACATTAAAAAGGCTTCCTTAGCGATCGGCCTCGGGATCCTGACGGCAGCGGTCATCATGAACATCCTGACTTATTTCGGTCTCGGATATTTATTCGGGATCGGCTGATTTACGCAATATGGAGAGATCGCCATGAAGAAGACGGCGGCGCTCATCCTCGCGGCGGGAAAAGGCACGAGGATGCATACAAGTACTGCAAAGCAGTTTCTCAATATCAACGGAAAGCCGCTCTTTCTCTACAGCGTGGAGCGGTACCTTCCCTGTGTGGATCAGGTGGTACTCGTGACGAACGGGGAGGGCCGGGAATTCGCGGAGGAGGTGCTTTCTTCGGCCGGGCTTTCCGGGCGCGTCCCGGTGTGCCTCGGGGGAAAGGAGCGGTACGATTCCTCCTATGCGGGGCTTCGGTTCCTTTCGACGCTTGGCGAATTCACCCACGTCCTCATACATGACGCGGCGAGGTGCCTTGTCACGGAAGAGATCATCCGGGCGGTGCTTTCCGATACGGAAACGTACGGGGCGGCGGTGGCGTCGGTGCCCATCCGGGATACGGTGAAGATCGCAGATCCGGACGGCTTTGCCGAATCCACGCCGGACCGGTCAAAGGTCTACGTGATCCAGACTCCGCAGGGTTTTGAAATGCCGCTGATCCTTTCGGCCTACAAACGGTTTTATGAAGCCGGAGCGCCGGCCGTGACGGACGACGCGATGGTAGTGGAGCAGTTTACGGACCGGAAAGTCCGGCTCTCTCACGGGTCAGAATCAAATATTAAAGTAACAACTGAAGCGGACCTCCCTGAAGTCGCGCGCAGCTTAGGCACCATGGAAAGGACGGAAGAATGCTGAAAAGGTTCATCAGTTACTACAAGCCGGAACGCAAGGTGTTCTGCCTGGACATGCTGGCGTCCCTCTGCGTTGCCGTGATCGGCATCGTGTACCCGATCGTCACCAGGGGAATGCTGAATACCCTGATCCCGGAGAGGCGCTACCGGGAGATCGTTTTTGCGGGCCTCCTCGTGTTGTTCCTCTATTTTGTCCGGATGCTCCTCCGGTACTACATCCAGTACCAGGGGCACATGATGGGCACGCGCATGCAGGCCCAGATGCGCCGGGATATGTTCAACCATCTGGAGGAGCTGTCCTACAGCTACTACAACACGCATGAGACCGGCAAGATCATGTCGCGCATGACGAACGACCTGCAGGAGGTCTCCGAGCTCGCGCACCACGGCCCGGAGAACCTGATCATTTCGTCACTTTCCATCATCATTTCGTTCGTCTACCTCGCGAACATCCACCTGGGTCTCACGCTGATCATCTTCGCGGTGGTGCCGTTCCTCGTGTTCATTACGCTGGTGCTCCGGAAGCGGATGCGCGACGCGTTCATGCGGACGCGGCAGTCCGTGGCCGTCATCAACGCGTCCCTTGAGAGCAGCATCTCCGGCATCCGGGTGACCAAGGCCTATACGAACCAGGAGAAGGAGAAGGAAAAGTTCGAGGTGGGCAACGGCGAGTACGTGGAAGCCCGCCGGGATTCCTACAAGGCCATGGGCCAGTTCTCGAGCAGTACGTCTTTTGTGACGGACGTGTTCAACGTGGTCATCCTCATCGGCGGCGGTCTCTTCATGTACGCCGGCAAGATCAACTTCGGCGATTATTCCGCTTTCATCGTCTCGGTCAACCTGTTCATCAACCCGGTCATGACGCTCATCAACTTCATGGAGCAGTACCAGAACGGCGTGACGGGCTTCCAGCGGTTTATTGAGATCATGGATACGGAGCCCGAAAAGGACGAGCCCGGCGCAGTGGACTGCGGGACGCTTGAAGGCCACATCGAGTTCCGGAACGTGAGCTACTCATATGAGGACGACAAGGACACCGAGGTCCTCCATAACGTCTCTCTTGACATCGAAAAAGGCAAAAAGTTCGCGCTGGTCGGTCCGTCCGGCGGCGGCAAGACCACCATCTGCCACCTGCTGCCCAATTTCTTCCGGTACGATGAAGGCGACATCCTGATCGACGGGAAGAGCATCCGCAGCATGACGATGGAGTCGCTCCGCAGGAACATCGGCATCGTACAGCAGGACATCTACCTCTTCAACGCGTCCGTCCGGGACAACATCCTCTACGGACGTCTTGACGCGACGGAGGAGGAGGTCATCGAGGCCGCGAAGCGGGCGAACATCCACGACTACATCCTGAAGATGCCGAACGGGTACGACACCGTGATCGGCGAACGCGGCGTGCGTCTGTCCGGCGGCCAGAAGCAGCGGCTTTCGATCGCGCGGGTGTTTTTGAAGAACCCGGCAATCCTCATCTTAGATGAGGCGACCTCCGCCCTCGACAATACGACCGAGGTCCTCATCCAGGAGGCGCTGGACGAACTCTGTAAAGGAAGGACGACCATCGTGGTGGCGCACAGGCTCTCCACCATCAAGAACGCGGACGAGATCGCCGTGATCGCGGAAGGGGAGATCGTGGAGCAGGGCTCTCACGAAGAACTGATGGCGAAAAACGGCGTGTACGCGGAGCTTTACAACCTTCAGTTCAAGCTGAATTGACCCTCTTCCGAGGTCTCTTTCAGGTTGACAAACCTTCAGGATTGTTTTATCCTTTTAATAGGAATGCAGTCCTGAGGAAATGCCTCGGGCTTATTTGATATATTAATTCGTTTACGGGAATTCGGGCATGCTGAGTGCATGCGGATTGGAGCAGGAATGGGTTTATTCGGCGGCGGAGCTGATATCGGGATCGACCTCGGTACGGCCAGCATACTGGTATATATCAACGGAAAGGGCGTGGTCTTAAAGGAGCCCTCCGTTGTCGCATATGATACAAATACGAACGAGATCAAGGCCATCGGCGAAGAGGCGCGGCTCATGATCGGGCGTACGCCCGGGAACATCAAGGCGGTGCGGCCCCTTCGGCAGGGCGTTATTTCGGACTACACCATCACGGAGAAAATGATCCGGTACTTCATCCAGAAGGCGCTCGGCAAAAGGACCTTCAGAAGGCCAAGGATCTCTGTCTGCGTACCCAGCCATATCACGGAAGTGGAAAGAAAGGCCGTGGAGGATGCGACCATCAACGCCGGCGCGCGCGAAGTCTTCATCATTGAAGAGCCCGTGGCGGCGGCCATCGGCGCGGGCATAGACATTTCGAAGCCCTGCGGGAACATGATCGTGGACATCGGCGGCGGCACCACGGATATTGCAGTTATTTCACTGGGCGGCACCGTTGTTTCGGACTCCCTGAAGGTCGCGGGAGACGACTTTGACGAAGCCATCGTGCGCTACATGAGAAGGAAGCACAACCTCCTTATCGGCGAACGGACGGCGGAAGAGATCAAGATCAAGATCGGTACCTGCTATAAGAGGGATGAAGAGCTCACGCTGGACGTCCGCGGCAGGAACTTAGTGACCGGCCTTCCGAAGACCGTTACACTGACGTCTGATGAGACGCTTGAAGCGCTTTCGGAATCCGCGAACAAGATCGTGGACACCGTGCATTCGGTCCTTGAGAAGACGCCGCCGGAGCTTGCGGCGGATATTGCAGACCGCGGCATCGTGATGACGGGCGGCGGCGCGCTGCTTTACGGTATGGACAGGCTCCTGGAGGAGCGGACCAGCATCGCGACCATGGTGGCGGAGGACCCCATGAACTGTGTGGCCATCGGCACCGGCAAATACATAGACTTTATCAACGAATACGACCTGGGCTCCGAAGAGTGACCGGGGAAAAGCATTTTGAATAGGACGGATCAGGCGGATGTGGAACGGCACATTCGCCTGTCGTGTATGAGAGGGACCTGTGTACGGTTTTGTATGGCTGTTTGTGCGGACCGGCAGCGGGGACTCTAAAAGGAGACGGATGGAGACGCGGGAAGGCTACATAGAACGGATCACCTACCGAAATGAAGAAAACGGCTATACGGTCATGACCATCAATACGGACGGCGGGAGCCTTGTTGTGACCGGGAGCCTGCCTTCCGTGAGTGAGGGAGAGTTCGTCAGGGTGACCGGGGAGATGGTCGTTCATACGGTGTACGGGGAGCAGTTCAAGGCGGATCTCCTCGAATTTACCGCGCCCGGAGATATCGCGCAGGTTGAACGGTATTTAGGAAGCGGCGCCATCAAGGGCATCGGGCCGAAGCTCGCGAAGAGGATCACCGACATGTTCGGTGAGGACACGTTCCGGGTCCTTGAGGAGGAGCCGGAGCGCCTTTCGGAGGTGAAGGGCATCAGCGCGCGTTCCGCCATGGAGATCGCGGAGCAGGTCATCACGAAGCGCGAGGCGCGTTCCGCCATGATGTTTCTCCAGGAATACCGGATCTCTCCGAGGCTTGCCGCCCGTATCTACCAGGCCTACGGCACGCGCGTTTACACGGTGCTCCGGGAGAATCCGTACAGGCTTGCGGAGGACATTGACGGCGTAGGCTTCAAGACCGCCGATGACATCGCCATGAAGGCCGGTATCCGTCCGGATTCCGCGTTCCGGGTCCGCTGCGCCGTCCTCTACGTCCTCCAGCAGGCCGCGTCGTTCGGCAATACCTACTACCCGTGGGACGAGCTCATCGCACGGACTGAAGAGCTCCTCGGCATCGAACTCTCCGACTTCAGCCATCTCATGGAGGAACTCCTCATGGAGCGGAAGGTCGTCATTCGGAACAACGAGCCCGGAAAGCCCGTCTACCTCACCCGATACTTCCGTATGGAGATGGAGACCGCTTCCATGCTCCGGGATCTGAATATCCGCGACAAGTCCATCACGGACGCGGAGATCCGGGAAAACCTTGCCGTCATAGAGAAGGAGAGCGGTCTTACTCTCGCGAAGGACCAGCGGCGTGCGGTCGGGGAAGCCGTGAAAAACGGCATTACCATCATCACCGGCGGTCCCGGCACCGGGAAGACCACCATTATCAACACCATCATCCGCTACTTTATCCGCGAGGGCCTCGACATCATGCTGGCGGCGCCCACGGGGCGCGCGGCCAAGCGCATGACGGAGGCCACCGGCTTTGCGGCGCAGACCATCCACAGGCTCCTGGAAGTGAACGGGGACCCGTCTGAGAACGGGCGGTCCTATTTCGCACGGAACGAAGACCTGCCGCTTGAGACGGACGTCGTGATCATCGATGAGATGTCCATGGTGGACATCATGCTGATGCACGCGCTTCTTAAAGCGCTGGTCCCGGGCATGCGGCTCATCCTGGTGGGCGACGTGGACCAGCTGCCGTCCGTGGGGCCGGGCGAGGTTCTTCGGGACCTGATCCTTTCAGACTGCTTCCCTGTCGTAAAGCTCGTTCAGATCTTCCGCCAGGCTGAGGAATCGGACATCGTAGTGAATGCGCACAGGATCAACGACGGAGAACTTGTCGAGCCCCGGAAGTCCGGAGATTTCCTGTTTATTCTGCGCGACCAGCCGGGGCAGATCACCGGTGCGTCCGTCACGCTCATCCGGGAGAAGCTTCCGAATTACTGCCACTGTGCGCCTGAAGAGATCCAGGTGCTCACTCCCATGCGGAAAGGCGCGTTAGGAGTTGAAAACCTGAACCGGGTGCTGCAGGAGGCCCTGAACCCGCCTTCGCCTGCCAAAATCGAGCATGAGTTCTCCTTCGGGATCTTCCGTGAGGGCGACAAGGTGATGCAGGTCAGGAACGACTACCAGCTTGAGTGGGAGATCGCGGACTCGTTCCCGAGGGAACGGGGCACCGGCGTCTTTAACGGGGAGACCGGGGTCATCCGCATGATCAGCCTGTTTGACGAAACCGTCACCGTCCTCTTTGAGGACGGCCGCATTGCAGTCTATCCCTTCGGCTCCGCCGATGAGCTGGAGCTCGCCTATGCGGTCACCATCCACAAATCCCAGGGCTCGGAATACCCTGCGGTCATCCTGCCTCTCTATTCGGGACCGAAGCTCCTCATGACCCGGAAGCTGCTTTACACGGGGATCACCCGCGCGAAGAACTGCGTCTGCGTGGTCGGGAGGTACGAAGCGTTCCGGAACATGATCCTGAACAATGAGATCGAGCAGAGGTACAGCGGCCTCAGGGACTTAATCGAAGAAAGCATGCGGCAGGCGCCGCAATAAACATTTCATTAAATAACGTCTCATGATCATTACGGATCTTTTCTATCCGAAGCGCTGCCCGGTCTGCCTGGATCCGCTGCCGCCCGGGCGGCGCCTCATCTGTCCTCCCTGCGAACGCAGAATAAAACGCGTGTCCGGGCCGGCCTGCTACATCTGCGGCCGGCTTCTTTCCGATGAAAGTGAAGAGTACTGCAAGGCCTGCCGGACACGCCGCCCGTCCTTCGAAAAATGTACGGCCTATGCGGAATATGCATCCCCTGCCATGCGGCGGATGATCGCCGAGGTCAAATACCACGGGGACTGCCAGCTCCTGGATTACCCCTGTAAGGATTTCGCGGAGCGTATGCGTGCCGTGATCGGGACGTACGGCGCCGAGGCCCTCATCCCGGTCCCCGTGCACCGTGAACGGCTTCTCGCAAGAGGCTACAACCAGGCCGAGGAGATCGCCGGCAGGCTGTCCGCGGTCTTCGGGATCCCGGTGGACCCTTCATATCTTTCGCGCGTAAAGAAGACCACTGCCCAGAAGGAGCTCACGGATACAGCCCGCATGACAAACCTCTACGACGCGTTCCGCCTTTCGGGAAAGCCGGGTAAATACCGGTGCGTGATCCTTGTGGACGATATCTATACCACGGGAAGCACCGTGGAAAGTTGTGCGCGCGTCCTGAAGCGTGCAGGAGCGGAGAGAGTCTATGCCCTTGTCCTGTTTACTTCAAGAGCCTGATCACAGTGGTTTTTAAACAAAACGGCAGGTCTCTTTTCCACGGCCGGCAGGTTTGTACCGGGCATGCGGAGAACTGCAGAAAAATACCGAAAACCGGCAGAAATAATCAACAAAAAGTATGCGATAACGCTTTGATTTTTCTTTAGAACATGGTAGGATGGTTACAGATAAAAAAAGCCTTGCGAGGCTCGAAGGGAGAAAACGAATGGAAGAGATTTTACAGGGTAATTTCAACAGAAGTTCCAGCCCGAGCGATCTCCGGATCACGGACATCCGTTTTACGGATATCGTCGGCGCGCCTATGCACTGCACACTCATGAAGATCTACACGAACCAGGGAATCGTCGGACTCGGAGAAGTCCGCGACGGCGCGAACCGTCTTTATGCCGAGATGCTGAAGAGCCGTCTTCTTGGTGAGAATCCCTGTGACGTAGAGCGTCTGTTCCGCCGCATCAAGCAGTTCGGCGGCACGGCGCGCCAGGGCGGCGGTGTCTGCGGCGTGGAGATCGCCTTATGGGACATCGCAGGCAAGGCCTACGGCGTTCCGATCTACCAGATGCTGGGAGGCAAGTACCGTGACAGAATCCGCTGCTACTGCGACACGGACGTGAGCGGCAAGCACACCGGTACTGACATGGGCAACGCACTGAAGGCCCGTATGGAAAAGGGCTTTACGTTCATGAAGATGGACCTCGGATTAGGCGAGCTCTTCGGCGAGCCGGATACCATCTGCGCACCGCTCGGATATGTGGAAGAGATGAACGCTTCCCGGCAGAAGATCCGCGACGCGAAGACGCCGGAAGAGAAGCGCTGGTACCAGAACAGGATGTATGACTACTACAACGTACCGCATCCGTTCACAGGCATCCACGTAACGGAGAAGGGCTTTGACATGCTCGAGCAGTACGTCGCGGACGTCCGCGCCGTGGTCGGCTATGAAGTCCCTATCGCGATCGACCACTTCGGCCACATCTGCGTGGAAGACTGCATCAAGCTCTGCCGCCGTATTGAGAAGTACAACATCGCATGGGCGGAAGACATGATCCCGTGGCAGTACACGGATCAGTACAAGAGACTGTCCGACGCCACCACCGTTCCGATCTGCACCGGCGAGGACATTTATCTTGCGGACGGCTTCAAGGATCTCCTTGAGAAGCGTGCGGTATCCGTGATCCATCCGGATATCCTGAGCTCCGGCGGTATCCTTGAGAACAAGAAGATCGGCGACCTTGCACAGGAGCACGGCGTAGCAATGGCCGTACATATGGCAGAGACCCCGGTTTCCGCATATGCCTGCGTACATTCCGTGGCGGCTACGGAGAACTTCTACGTCCTTGAGAACCACTCTGTGGACGTTCCGTGGTGGGACGACATCGTCATCGGCTCTCCTGCAGAGGGAAAGATCGTTGACCACGGCTTCATCAAGGTTCCGGACAAGCCGGGCCTTGGCATCGACGACTGGAACGACGAAGTGATCGCGGAGCACCTGGATCCGGATTACCCCGTCATGTGGGAAGAGACTTCCCGCTGGGATACGTGGAAGTCGAACGACAGACTGTGGAGCTGACAGAAGAGGGGCATATAGCTTCTTGGAGCAGAAATGGAAGATATCAGGAAAACAGTAGTAATAACAGACCTCAGGACGAAGGAAGCACGGGATGCGGGTATTTTTCTTGAGGAGCTGGGATATGACGTCCGCACCGTCCCGGAGGAGATCCGCCTCTGGGACGAGGACGCGCTCAGAAATTGGGCGGCGCCGTTTAAAGCGGATATTAAGGGAGTGATCCACCCGGCGCCGCCGTTCCTTCACGGCGGTATAGAGGAAGTCACGGAGGAGCAGTGGGACACAAATGCATATGAGGGTCCCGTTGCGGCGCTCATCGTGACCAAGGTCTTCGGCATGATCCTCCGGGAGTCCGGGTTTGGGGGCTCCATCATATACTTAAACAGTATACATGCGGAAAAGCCGGCAGGCAAAGGCCTGCTGTTCTCCATGGCGTGCGGCGCCGTGCAGATGCTGAACCGTGATTTCAACCAGGATTACGGCGAATTCAACGTAAATACCTATTTTATCCAGCGCGGTCCCACGGAAAACGATCCGGACGGGAAGTCGGATATTTCCGCGCTGTATTATGGCGTGGATCTCCGTTACCCGCAGCGGAAGATGCCGAAAGAGGGGTACCTGAACGGCCTTATCGCGTTCCTTCTGACTGATGATGCTGCACCGCTTGCCGGCGCGGATCTCCGTGCGGACGGCGGCTTTGTGGGTTATTACGGCCATCGGCGCAAGGTGGAAGGAAGGCCTTATCCTGACTGGAGGCCCAAGGCGAAAGAGGCTGCCCGCCTGGATGAAAAGGCTGTGGAGCCTTCAGCAGTCGAAGAGAACACTCCGGAACCGAAGCCTGAGGAACAGCGAGTTGCGCTGGTCACCGGATCCGGCAAGGGCGTTGGCGCCGGCGTGATCCGTGTTCTGACAAGGAACGGTATCCGGTGCTGCATCAACTGTAATTCGAACCCGGGAATGGCTGAAAAGCTTCTTGAAGAAGTGAAGAGCTATGGCGGCGAAGCGTTCATTTACCAGGCGGACGTCACGAAGCCGGAGCAGCTTCACGCGATGGTCGAGGCTGTTATTGAAAAGTACGGCAGGCTGGACATCCTGGTGAACAACGCGGCGCTCCAGCCCAACAAGTACGCGGATCAGTATACGGCGGAGGAGTTCCGCAGGCTCTGGGAGATCAACATCGGCGGCTATTTCCACGCGACGCGCGAGTGCCTGCCGTATCTTAAACAGAGTCCCAAGCCGCGCATCGTGAACATTTCATCCATCCACGGCAAGCGCCCCACGTCCTTTGACACGGGCTACGCCATGACCAAGGGTGCCATCCGGATGTTTACACGGGAACTTGCGATGGAAGTGTACCAGTTTGACGGACGCGCGAATACCATCGACCTCGGCGGGTGCAAGATCGAATTTAAGACCGGCAATTTCGGTATGGAGACCTACCGGTCCACGGACACGTTCAACCCCGGCATGAAGGACCGCTTTTTCATGGTCCTTCCGGAGGACGTCGGAGAAATGGTCTGGTATCTTGCGAACGATACCGGAGACGGCATCAACGGGGCAGGCATCCGCATCGACCGCGGGCTTGCGCTGAATTAATTTTATACGAGAGAAAGGAGACTCACATGTTCTTTAACGATCGCGATACGATCATCAAGCTGACTCCGGAATGGACCGGAGAACGCATGGCCGACGGCCGTCCTTTTGTCAGCGATGACATTCTGAACCGCATGCGGAAGATCACTTATGAAGAGGCATGGGGCACCATTTACCGCAAGGGCTATAAGAACAACTGGCAGTCGGATTTCCGTACGACCAACGGGGACAACGTCCTGGTCGGCCGTGCAGTAACGGTGACCTATATGCCGTACCGCCCGGATCTCCACAATACGCTCATCAACATCGGCCACAATGAAGAAGGCAGGAAGGGCAATTACAACCAGTGGGTCATCGATAACCTGCAGGAGCACGACGTGGTGGTAGTGGATCTCTATGACAAGATCTTTGAAGGAACGTTCGTGGGCGGCAACCTGTCCACCGCTATCCGCACGAAGACCGTGGACGGCGGCGCAGTGATCTGGGGCGGTCTCCGCGACCTGCAGCAGATCGTGAACATTGAAGGCCTGCAGATCTTCTACCGCGGTGCGGACCCCACGGGCATCAACGACTGCCTGATCACCGGCTACAACATGCCGTGCCGGATCGGCCGCGCGGTCTGCATGCCCGGCGATATCGTCATGGGCACCATGTCCGGCGTCCTGTTCATCCCGGCACAGCATGCCGAGGAAGTGGTCGTCCATGCTGAGAAGTCGCACATCCGCGACGTCTTCGGCTTCGACAGGCTGAGGAGCGGCACCTACACCACGGCGCAGATCGACACCATGTGGACCACTCCCATGATGGAGGACTTCCTGAACTGGCTCGCGACCGATGAGAGAGCCGCGGATTACCGGCATCTCACCTGGGACGAGGAGATGGAAGCGGCAAAGAAGAAGGATGAAGAAGGGAATACCGCAAGCATCCGTCTGTAATGTTTTTCTTCAAAAGCGCGGGCGGGCCATCAGGTCCGCCCGTTTTGTATATGGTATGATGGATATGGATCTCTTGCGGTCCTGCAGGATCTGTCCCCGGACGTGCGGCGCGGACAGGCTCGGCGGGAAAGCGGGGGCCTGCAATGTGACAGGCCCGGACGTTTATATCGCGCGGGCGGCGCTCCACTTCTGGGAGGAGCCGTGCATCTCCGGAGAAAAGGGCTCCGGCACCGTGTTCTTTTCCGGCTGCAGCCTGCACTGCGTCTACTGCCAGAACGCGGCGATCTCTCACGGGAACGCGGGGAAAGCCGTGACCGTTTCAGAGCTTGCGGATACATTCTTAAGGCTTCAGGAGGACAGGGCGGAAAATATCAACCTGGTGACGCCCACTCATTACGCGGTACAGATCTCTCACGCGCTTACGGAGGCGAAAACGCGGGGACTTCACGTGCCGGTCGTCTGGAATACCGGGGGATATGAGCGCGCAGAGACGCTTCTCGAACTGCAGGGACTTGTGGACGTCTGGCTCACGGACTATAAATACACGGACCCGGAGACATCTGCAAGGTATTCGGGTGCGCCGGACTATCCTGAGACAGCTTTTTCGGCCATCCGGGAGATGGTGAGGCAGCAGCCGGAATGCGTTTTCGACGAAAGAGGAATGCTGGTTCGCGGAGTCATCGTCAGGCATCTGGTCCTGCCCGGACATGTACGTGAGGCGAAGGCGGCCGTGACGCGGCTTTATGAGGCGTTCGGGGAGAAGATCTTCATCAGCCTCATGAACCAGTACACGCCCATGCGGGAGTTTCCCGGTGACCCGCTCCTGTCCAGGAAGGTCACGAAGCGGGAATATGAACGGGCTGTCGCGACCCTTTTAGACCTCGGTATAAGGAACGCGTTCATCCAGGAGGGCGGCACGGCGGAGGAGAGCTTTATCCCGCCGTTTGAAATATAGTATACGTGACAGGAGGAAGAGCATGGCGTCAAAACAGGTGATCTATACGGACAAAAAGGAGCTGATCCTTCTTCTGAAGACGGGGACCGGGAGGGAGCCCAGGAATTTTATCTCGGATGAGATCCAGCACATTTCATTCGGGTACGTGAAGTGCGGGCTTCTCCGGCAGCTTATCGGGAAGAAGTGGGAGCGCAGGATCACGGTGGTAGTGAAGAAGCTGACCGTGCAGTATTACGAGCATTCTCATAAGAAGAATTTCGACCAGTACGTGGAAGATCTTCGCGCCTTCTGCAGGAGGAATTACGTCACGCTGAATGATTTTCCCGAATAAGCGCGTAAAGTTTCCGGGAAATTCCGCCGAATGGTCCTTTGAAAACGGTTGACTTTTAAAATCCTGTATGCTATATTGTACGGGCGTGCGGAGAGGTATCGAAGTGGTCATAACGAGGCGGTCTTGAAAACCGTTTGCCTTCACGGGCACATGGGTTCGAATCCCATCCTCTCCGTTCATAAGAACAATTTCATATTGTTTGATTCAACCATGGAGAAGTACCCAAGAGGTTGAAGGGGCTCCCCTGGAAAGGGAGTAGGCGGCTAGTACCCGTGCATGGGTTCAAATCCCATCTTCTCCGCTTTATTTTATGAAGCAGTCCGGTTCACCCGGGCTGCTTCTTTATAACATCGGCACGGCAGCGGCTGCCGTGTCGTAACAGGCGATCAAAACGGCGTCAGGAGGTATTCAGGATGGCAGAAAGACTTGTTGTAATGGCGACCACAATGAAGGAGCCGCAGCTTCAGTATCTTGCGGCGCGGTACCCTGAGCTTACATTCAAAAGCTACGGATGGCACGAGATGCCGCCCGAAGACGTTCTTCAACGCGCGGAGGTCCTCTTCGTCTACGGCAGGAACGACCTGGTTCCCTATCTGAAAAACTGTAAGTTTATCCACAACATGGCTGCTGGCGTGGACGGCATGATCCCGCTCATCGACCGGTACTTAGGCGAAGGCCTCCCGTTCTCGAACGGAAGGGGCATGTACGACGTCGCGCTTGGCGAGCACATGATGGCGCTGCTTCTGACGTCCCTCCGCTCACTCGACAGGAGCGCCAGGAACATGGAGAAAGGCGTGTGGGAGACGTTCCCCGTAAAGGGGGAGATCTGCGGGTCCACGGTGCTTGTGATGGGCGCCGGATCGATCGGCACTCATACGGCGGACGCCGTGAAGGGCTTTAAGCCGGAAAAAATCATCGGCTACAAGCGGACGCCCTGCGATCCGTTCGGGCCTTATG
>JAFRVD010000028.1 GCA_017441825.1 Lachnospiraceae bacterium | reverse complement strand
TAACAGAGAATACGATGGTCTTCAGATCATTGCCGGCCGGAGCGGAGATAACAACCTTCTTAGCGCCAGCATTGATGTGAGCCATGCTCTTATCCTTGGAGGTATAGAAACCGGTGCACTCTAAGACAACGTCAACACCAAGCTCGCCCCAGGGAAGCTCTGCAGCGTTAGCCTTTGCGTAAATCGTAAGCGTCTTGCCATCAACTGTGATGGTATTTGCTTCATCGTCTGCTTCTACTGTGTGAAGATTCTCACCGATCTTGCCGCAGTATCCGCCCTGTGCGGTATCGTACTTAAGAAGATGAGCCAACATGGAGGGCTTTGTCAGATCGTTGATGGCAACGATTTCGTAGCCTTCTGCACCGAACATCTGTCTGAACGCAAGGCGTCCAATACGACCGAATCCATTAATCGCAACTTTTACTGCCATTTATTTTTCCTCCTAAAAAATATGGTGTACAATGACTGACATTGCTCTCACAACATCACAATATCACACAGTAATCATGATACTATCTTTCAACCCAAAATACAAGTTGTTTTTCCCGAAAAAACGCCCAAAACAACTGCTTTTCCGGCTTACCTTCTGTTGACTTTGACATTTTTTTGTCAAGTCGGGCGGTAAAAGGGGCCGGTCCCGAAGGGCCGGCCCCCGGCAGGGATTTCCCGCCTGCAGGTTTATTCTGTAATAGTATCCTTAATGCTGTCCGCTACGCTTTCGCGGATATCCTCCGCCGTGCCTTCATTGAGCCCCGTGATGTTGATGTTCCGGTTCACCTTCGCATCATACGTGCCGGCCTTCATGACCTCCACGATATCGAGGCCCGTGACCTCCTTCACGCTCTCAATGGTCTTCGCGAGGACGTTCGGCACATACGTGCCCATGTCGGATACACCGTTTCCGCCGTTTCCGCCGCCGTCGATGATGGTCACCTTGTCGATGCTCTCGAGCGGTTTCGCAATGGCCATGGCCATCTCCGGCAGTGCCTTCACGATCATTTCCATCATGGCCGCCTGGCCGTATTTCTTCATGGCCTCGGCCTTCTTCTCAAGAGCTTCCGCTTCCGCAATGCCCTTGGCCTCGATGGCCCTCGCCTCCGCCTCGCCTACGGCGCGGATGCCTTCCGCCTCCTGCTGGCGCGCGTACATTTCAGCTTCCGCCTGGATCTTCCGGGCCTCCGCTTCCTTCTCGCGTTCAAACTTCTCAGCCTCGGCCTGGCGCTGACGCTCGAAGAGCTCCGCCTGTGCCTGCTGCTCGCGGGCGAATTTCTCCGCTTCCGCCCTCTTCTTGATCTCCGCGGTCAGGGTCTGCTCGGTCACCTCGACCTCGCGTTTCCTGAGCTCTACCTCGCGCTCCTGCTTCGCGATGTTCGCGTTCGCAGTGTTGATCTCGATGGTCTTTCTCTGCTCCTGCTGCTGGATCGCGTATGCCGCGTCCGCTTCCGCCTGCTTGATGTCGGACTCTTTCTTGAGGTCCGCCTGACGGATCTTCAGCTCGTTCCTTCTGGCTGCGTTCTCGGTCTCCGCGGCGACCTGCGCCTCGTTCGCGAGCCTCTTCGCTTCTGCCTCCGCGATCGCTACATCCTTTTCCGCCTGGGCTTTCGCGATGCTCGCGTCCTTCTGGATCTGGGACATGTTGTCCTGGCCGAGTGCCACGATCAGTCCCTTCTCATCCTCGATCTTCTGGATGTTGCAGGAAATGATCTCGATGCCGAGAGCGTTCATGTCCGTCTGGGCTTTCTCCTGGACCTCGTCGCCGAATTTCTTCCGGTCGGTATTGAGCTCCTTCAGCTTCACCGTGCCGATGATCTCACGCATGTTGCCCTGCAGAGAATCGGTCAGCGCGTCCGCGATCTGGACCTCCGTCATGTTAAGGAAGTTCTTCATCGCGATCTTGATGCCTTCCGTGTCCGTCTTCACGCGGATCTTGGCCACCGCGTCGATATCGACGCCGATGAAATCCAGCGTGGGCACATAGCCGTTGGTCTTGATATCGATGCTGATCTGTTTCAGGATCAGGGCATCTTTTCTGTCAAGCAGCGGGACCTAGATGCCCGCGCGGCCGATCAGGATCTTCGGATCTCTCCTCCAGCCGGAAATGATAAAGGCTTTGTCAGGCGGTGCCTTGACGTAGCCGCTGATCACTACGATTAGCAGTAAGATCACTACTGCAGCAATTACTCCGATCATACTCCCTCCTCCTCCGTCTTGCGACATGGTGCATTGTTTACGTTACGACACCAGTGTAGCCTTTTGCCGTCATAAAATATACAGACGTTCCCGCAAAATAGGCCGCCGTATTTTTCTCCGGCGGAAGAATCTGTGGCACAAAAGCGAATAATGTGTATAATGGTAGAAGGAAGGGCCGTCCGGCTCTTCCTTTTAACAGAAGAACGCTTAAGACAGGGGGAGGACACATGGGCAGAAGATCCACCAAACCGAACAAAAATATCTATCAGCTGAGCCGCGAAGGACAGGGACTGACCCGGGAAGCTGCGGGCGAAGCCATGGTCTATATTTCCGACGACCGTATCGAGAAGATCGAGAGCGGCAAGTCGCTTCCGCATCCCGAGGAGATCATCACGATGTCGGAGTGCTATAAGAATGCCGCGCTCTGCAACTATTACTGCGCGAACGAATGCCCCATCGGCGAAAAATACGTGCCGGAGCTTGAGCTCAAGGACCTTCAGAGCATCACCCTCGAGGTGCTGAATTCCCTGAACAGGCTGCAGAAGAAGAAAGACCGGCTGATCGAGATCGCAGTGGACGGGGTCGTTCACGAAGACGAGCAGGACGATTTCAGGGATATCATGAAGGAGCTTCAGAGCATGTCGGCGTCGGCCAGCACACTCCGCCTCTGGCTCGAGCAGGCGGCCTGGGATGATGAAGGAGAGAACTGATGTTTATTGCCGGAAACTGGCAGGATTACGAAGTCCTGGATGCGTCCTCGGGAGAAAAGCTTGAGCGCTGGGGAAATTACATCCTGATCCGCCCGGATCCGCAGGTGATCTGGCAGACGGAGAAACGCGCCGCGGGCTGGAAAAAACCGAACGCACACTACCACAGAAGCAATAAGGGCGGCGGCGAGTGGGAATTCTTTGACCTCCCGGAAGAATGGCAGATCTCCTACAGGGACCTCCGCTTCCGGCTGAAGCCGTTCTCCTTCAAGTACACCGGGCTCTTCCCTGAGCAGGCGGCCAACTGGGACTGGTTTTCGGAGCTGATCCGGAAAAGACGGGCGGAGGGCCGCGAGGTCTCCGTCCTCAATCTGTTTGCCTATACGGGCGGGGCAACGCTTGCGGCGCTTGCCGCCGGCGCCTCCGTGGCGCACGTGGACGCATCCAAGGGCATGGTCGGCTGGGCAAAGGAAAACGCGGTCTGTTCCGGTCTTCAGGACCGGCCCGCGCGGTATCTTGTGGACGACTGCCAGAAATTTGTGGAGCGGGAGATCCGCCGCGGCCGGAAATACGACGCGGTCATCATGGACCCGCCGTCCTACGGGCGCGGCCCGAAGGGCGAGATCTGGAAGATCGAGGACGCGCTGCACCCGCTGGTAAAGCTTTGCACGGAGGTCCTTTCTGACGATCCCCTGTTCTTCCTCCTGAACTCCTATACCACGGGCTTCGCGCCGG
The DNA here is from genome assembly GCA_017441825.1 of Lachnospiraceae bacterium. Lineage (GTDB taxonomy): Bacteria > Bacillota > Clostridia > Lachnospirales > Lachnospiraceae > UBA1267. The sequence continues at coordinate 43,645 of JAFRVD010000028.1, read as the reverse complement.
CGGTGCTTTCCTATATTCTCGGGACAGAGCTCGTCCCGAGGTTCGGAGGGACTGTGGACAGTGAGGAGATCGGGCTTCCGGTCACGGAGACCGGCCTCATCCTCCCCTGCGGAAGCTCGGGCAGGTGGACCGGGAGAGTCTGACAGGACATCCGCCTTCAGTCGTTTTAATGTATATTTGTTCATAATTACCAATAAATATCCGCAAATTCTTCGTAATATCTCCTTGATATATTGAATAAAAAGGTGTATACTTCGGATAAATATTCAAATGCATCTTTTTGGAGGAGGACTGTTATGAAGAAATTTGCAGCTTTGATCTTAAGTGCAGTGATCGCGCTTTCAGCGCTTTCCGGATGTGTTACCATTACGACGGAGACAGGAGAATCCGAAAAGGCCGCTGCCGTGACCGCAAAGGTCATCGACATCGAGCTCACTCAGGAAGAATACGCTTACGGCGTGGACAAGGACCAGCCGGAGCTTCTCGAAAAGGTCAATGAAATGATCGCAGAGCTCGTAGAGAGCGGCAAGTTCGATGAGATCTGCAACCACTACTTCGGTGACGGCGAACCTGTTCCCGTAAAGAGCGCGGAGCTGGATCCTTCCAAGGATCAGCTGGTGGTCGCAACGAACGCAGCGTTCGAGCCGTTTGAGTACATGATCGGCGAAGACTACTACGGCGTAGACATGGAGATCGCGCAGTACTTCGCGGAGCAGCTGGGCGTCGAGCTCGTCATCAGCAACATGGAATTCGCGTCCGTCTGCCTGTCCGTGGGCGAGCATAAGTGCGACATCGCGATGGCCGGCCTGACCGTGAGGGAAGACCGTAAGGAATATGTGGACTTCTCCACCTCCTACTACAACGCGGCGCAGAAGCTGATCGCACTTTCCACGGATACCACGTTTGACGACTGCAAGACAGCTGAGGACGTAGAAGCGAAGCTCGCGGCGTTCGACAGCTCCGTTAAGGTTGGCGTCCAGAACGGCACCACCGGCCAGTTCTACATGGAAGGCGACGAAGACTGGGGCTTTGACGGCTACAGCACCACCGTCGTTCCCTACAGCAACGGCTCTCTGGCAGTCATGGACATGCTGAACGGCAACACGTCCTACGTCGTGATCGACTCCGCGCCTGCAAAGTGCATCACGGACGCGATCAACGCGATGCGGTAATTCCGGGATATTACTTCGGAATTCCGAAGCCTTAATGTATTGATCAACAAGCCTCAGGGGCACTCTGACGTGCCCCTGAGTCATTTTTACGGAAAGGATCTTCCATGTCCAAGATCGAGAAATTCCTGACGGTTTTCATCACCTACCGGGGCTACGTCCGGGTGCTCTTAGGCCTCAAGAACACGATGATCATTGCGGTGACGGGTCTCCTGATAGGCGTTGTCATCGGCACCCTGATCGCAACGGTCCGTGTAGTCCCGAAGTATAAACTGCTGCCGAGGGTGCTGGATAAGATCTGCAACTTTTACGTCGCCCTGTTCCGCGTGACGCCCATTGTGGTGCAGCTCCTGGTCTTCTACTTCGTCCTGTTCCCGCTCCTTAACGTACCCATTACGAGCGTGGCCGTGTCGATCCTGGTCTTCGGCCTGAATTCCGGCGCGTATGTTTCCGAGATCATGCGGTCCGGCATCCAGAGCGTGGACCCGGGGCAGATGGAAGCGGGCCGCGCGCTGGGCTTAAGTTTCGGGCGGACCATGTGGGAGATCGTCATCCCGCAGGCCGTGAAGAATATCCTGCCGACTCTGGGCAACGAATTCATCGCCCTCATCAAGGAGACCTCGGTCATCAGCTTCGTGGGCGCGGCAGATCTCTACGCGGCGTTCAGCTACATCGGCTCCAACAGCTACGAATTCATGGTGCCGTTCACGGTCATGGCGATCATTTACATCATCCTGGTGCTGTTCATCACCATGCTGATCCGTCTTATGGAAAGGAGGCTTGCTGTCAGTGATCGACGTCATTAACCTGAAGAAAAGCTTTGGCGAAAAAGAAGTGCTGAAGGGCATCGACCTTCATGTGGACAAGGGAGACATCATCTGCATTGTAGGGCCTTCGGGCTCCGGCAAGTCCACGTTCCTCCGCTGCGTGAACTGCATGGAGGATCCGACGGACGGGCAGATCATCTTTGACGGGGTGAACATTGCGGACATGAGCGTGGACATCAACGTACATCGCAGGAAGATCGGCATGGTTTTCCAGCATTTCAACCTGTTCAACAATAAGACGGTGCTCGAGAACATCATGCTTGCGCCGGTCATCTACGGGCTGAAGGACCTGAAGGCGCAGAAGAAAAAGGACCCGTCGCTCAGGAACAAAAAGCGCGCCGACGTCGTTTCGGAATGCCGCGAGGCGGCGATATCCCTCCTCACCCGGATCGGCCTTGAGGATTTCGCGGACGCATACCCGTCCACTCTTTCCGGCGGCCAGAAGCAGCGCGTGGCCATCGCGCGGGCGCTTGCGATGAACCCGGAGGTCATCCTTTTTGACGAGCCGACCTCCGCGCTGGACCCGGAGATGGTGGGCGAGGTGCTTGACCTTATGCGGAAGGTCGCGGACGCCGGCATGACGATGCTCATCGTCACCCACGAGATGGGCTTCGCGCGGGAGGTCGCGAAAACCGTCATTTTCATGGATGATGGGAAGATCCTCGAATCAAAGGAGCCTAAAGAATTCTTCGGGAATCCGCAGAATCCGAGGCTTCAGGATTTTCTTTCGAAAGTACTGTAAATAAAGGCTTATGTCTTTTCCCTCCACGGTATCAGCGCCCCGACGAGTCCGCCGATGACGGCGGGAAGCACCCAGGTGAAGCCGGCAGAGGCCAGCGGAAGCTTTTCAATAAAGGGCAGGGAGATCACGCCCATATCGACGGCATCCTCTGCTGCTGCTGTTATGAGAGCAGCCAGAGCCGCACCGCGGTATATGGTCGGCTTTTTGATCTTATCCCGGAAGAAAGACAGGATCACCTGCGTCAGCAGAATGGGATACAGGAGCTCCAGGATCGGCGCTGCCATTTTGATGATGCTGTCGATCCCGAGGTTGCTGAGCAGGAAGCCCGAGATGCACGTGATGACGATCAGCAGCCTGTAAGAGAGCCTGTTCTTCGTCAGCGCGCTGAAGTACTCCGCTGCCGCGGACGCCATGCCGATCGCTGTCGTCAGGCAGGCTATCAGCACGATGAGACCCAGCAGGATCACGCCGCCGCGCGCAAGAAGCATGTCGGTGATCTTAACGAGAAGAGACGTCTGATTGACCGTGCCCAGCTCAAGCTGAGAGGTCGAGGCCCCGAGCCAGCTTAAGCCTCCGTAGACCAGGAAAAGACCGGCGAAGGCAACGAAGCAGGCCGGCATCAGTACGGTATGCTGGGATCTCTTATCCTCGTATCCCTTGTTTCGCAGGCTGTTTATGATAATGATGCTGAAGGGGATCCCGGCAAGCGCGTCCATCGTCTGATAACCGGCCAGGATGCCTTCCCGCACGGCTTTGAAGCTTTCCTCGGGCTCCCCAGGAGTTCCGAGCGGAGAAAAGATGCCCTTGAGGCAGAGCACGGCTAACGTAATGAGCAGTATCGGCGTGAGATAACGTCCTACGATGTCCACCACTCTGGTCGGACGGATCGTCAGAAGACCGACGACCAGGAAGAAGATAAAGCTGAAGATCCATGGACTTAAGCCGGGAAACATCGATCTGATCCCAAGCTCGAAGGTCGTTGCACAGGTCCTCGGGATCACCACCAGCGGTCCGGTGCACAGGATCAGCAGGGAACACAGGAGAGTCGAAGAAAAGATACCGAGCTTTCCTAAAAGCTCCCGCGCGGAACCGGAGAATTGCATCGCCGCTATGATCGTCAGCATACCGAGACCGCTGTCGGCCAGCACGAAGCATATGAAGCTGACGATCCACTTCTGTCCCGCGGCGCGCCCGAGGAAAGGCGGAAAAATCAGATTTCCCGCGCCGAAATACCCGGAAAACAAGGCGAAGCCGATAACCAGCATATTGACGAACAGCTTACGCTTATCTTTCATCTGTGCTCCCTTCAAAGCATCGTATCCCTGTTATGCGCGATATGTCATGCGCGGACTGCTTCTCATCCTTCATCCGGCGGCGGACTCATATCTTTCCGGACCGTCAGGATATTTCTGTCTCCATAGCGTCTGTAGCTCACAGACTCCGAAAGCGCCTTTACCAGTGAGATCCCTTCGCCGCCGAGCGTATCCTCTTCCTTTTCCTCCTCGGTCTTTTCAGGAATCGAAAGAGGGTCGAAAGGAAAACCATTGTCTGAAAATACCAGCTCCGCTTCATTTTGGGCGGTCGTGAGAGAGACCCTTAAGTCCGGCTCCGGAGTCTCCTCAAAGGCGTAGCTGATCGAATTGTTCATGAGCTCGTCCACTATGATGCCGGTCTCATACACCCGTGAAGCGTCAAACCCGCCGAGTTTTTCAGCGATGGCGTCCTCCACACGGGGGATATCCTCAAACGTCGGATTTTTGATCCGGAGATCCAGATCCGGAAGGCTTTCTGTGACGGAGAGCACCAGCATCGTGACGTCGTCAAACTGCTCCGCCGTACCCCGGAAAGTCTCAAGCGCCTCAAAAAGGGCCCCGGTGATATCCGAGCCGGAATCCCTGAGCACATGCTTGATGCGCTCGTAGCCGAACTCCTCATTCTTTTCGTTGATCCCTTCGTTCAGGCCGTCGGTAAACACGAGAAGCGTATCGCCGGGAGCCAGCATGATCTCGTCTGCCAAAAAATCTGCGTCGTCGAACAGGCCAAGGGGATAATTGGATTCCTCTCCGACCTCTGTGATCTCGCTCCCCCGGCGAAGGAGTGGCTGTTCATGTCCGGCACGAAGATAGGAAAGCTTCAGCGTCCTGATATCCAGGATGCCGAAGAAGGCTGTAATGAACAGGCACTCATCGTTGCCGCTGCAGAGCTCCGCGTTTACTTCCCGGACGAAGGTCGTAAGCTCCCGCCCGGCCCTCACACCGGCCTTGATCAGTTCCTTTGCCCGCATCATAAAGAGCGCGGCCGGGACGCCTTTGCCGGACACGTCTGCCAGACAGAAGAACAAGTGGGCGTCATCCAGCATGAAATAGTCGTACAGGTCGCCGCCGACTTCTCTCGCAGGCTTCAGGAAGCTGTCCATCGCAATGCCTCCGACTGTAAGGCGTCCTTTGGGCAGTGCTTCCTTCTGGATCCGGGCCGCAAGGGAAAGCTCGGCTTTCATCATCTCTTCCTTCGCGGTCTGCTCGGCCAGTCTGTCGATATACCCGAGAAGCGTGTCCTGCAAAAGGTCGAATTTTCCGGAAAGATCACCGATCTCATCCTGCGATCCCACCTCAGCGGATATCTTTTCCGGCGTATCGCTGCCGAGCCCGGAGGTGAAGGCTTCCGCCGCATCGGAAAGCTTTCGGACGTTTTTCGCGATCAGTCTGTCGGCAAAAAGCATGATCAGAAAAGAGATCACGATCATCGCCGCGAGAAGGATCGCCTCTGTATAGACCGTAAAGAGCCTGACGCCTGAAGAAATGCCGGCATTGCTCAGATAATAATAGATAAACGCGATCGGAGTCTGAGTCCCGTCCTCACTTAAGACGGGGCATACGGCATGACACTGGTCGTTTATCACAAACGAAGTCTTTGTCCCGGACTTCAATGCTTCTCTGATCCGTCCATCCGGCGCCGTTACAATAGCGTCGGGGAAATAATGCCGCTGTGAATCCTCTGAGCTCGTATCCATCATGGAGACGATGTTATCGTGTTCAGCGTCATAAAACCAGAGACAGCCCCGGGAAAGGCCGTTGGTATAGGCGACCATATCGATATTCTGCAGGATCTCCGTATACATATTATTGAATTCGGCCATCTCATAGGACAGGCCGAATCCGGTCCTGGGCGGGAAGATATCCTGGGTCAGACGGTAAAAGTAATCATTCCGGTCATCGATCGTCTCAAAGGTAATGGTCCCGGCTTCGATCTCTTCCAGATCTTCCCTGTTTTCCGAATAGATGGGCAAAAGCTTATCCTTGTATCTCTGCACGAATTCAGTTTTATACCCTTCAATGACTTCGCATGAATTGACCGCCGCCTCCAGACAGGATTCCTCTATGTTATTCCTCATGGAGGCGGCGTAAATGGCCGACGAGATCACACCTGACGCTACAGCAAGCGCGAGCCCCAGGGTGATCGTCAGCAGCATTAATTTCTTTCGGATCGTAAATCTCATAATACCGTAAACTTTTTATTGAATCCGGAGATCTTAAACACTTCCTCCACGACCTTGTTCACATTGCGGATGACCAGCGTATGATCACCGGCCTTCGCCTGGCGCTGCAGCGCCACTAAAAGGCGCAGGCCTGCAGAAGAGATGTACTCGACCTCTTCAAAATTCATTTCGATGTCCACGTCGTCCGCATCCGCTTCCTTGATCTGCTCTGTGAGCTCCGCACTGGAAACGGTGTCCAGCCTGCCCACGGGGCTGATAAACAAAGTATCTTCCGTTTTCTCAATAACAGCTTCCATTTTCAGTTTGTCTCCTCTTTCTTAATACTTGATCTTTTTGTTCTTTCACGTGTCACCCGAAGAATTCCAGCGAATCCAGCGCCCAAAGGGCTTTCCTGATGTAGCTGTCGCTGATGATGGGCCACTTAAACCCAAGCCGGTACAGCGCGTTCACCGTAAACCGGTTGTTTGTAAAGGTTTCGACGATCTTTTCGCCTTCCTTGTTGGCATAGGCGACCAGACCGATGATCGCTTCACTGTCCGCTTTCTTTTTCGCCGTTTCAGCCAGCGTCTCGCTGAAATGCTGCTCTGATACGATGTAGATATTGAAGCCGTATTCCCGCATCGCATAGATGACGTCTGCCTTGGAAACAACGTGGTCGTTGTTCACGTGGAAAACGCTGAAACGGTTGTCCGCGCCGGAAAGGATCAGCACGGCTTCCGCCGTTGAATCAATGGGCGAGAACTCTGCCGGCTGCTCGAGCGCGGTCACGGGGCATTCCCCGATCGTGTTGAAGGCCCACAGCGAGCGCATAAACGAGTTCGTGATGAAGTTGATCTGGAACTCGCCGTCAGTGTAGCGGCTCATGAGGTTGCCAAGACGGACGATGCAGGCGCTCAGGCCCTTTTCAACTTTGGCCTCGAGGACGGCGCGCTCCGCAAGGAACTTCGTGCGGACGTAGTCGTTATCGACGCTCTGTCCGATGAACAGGTTATTCTCATAGAGCGTACGCATATCGTCGATGTTCATTTCGCCGCCTACAGAAAGCGTGGAGGTCTGGACCAGGCGCTTGCCCGTTCGGAGACACACGTCGATCAGGTTCTGTACGCCGTAGTAATTGACCTTGTCCAAAATGTCGTCGTTCGCGAAGTGCTTGACGCAGGCCGCGCAGTTGATGATGACGGAGGCGTCGATGTTATCCAGCGCTTTCAGCTCGTTGGGGTCGGTAATATCGCCGTTCACACAGAAGATCCGGCTGCCGAAGAGCTCCTCCATGGAATCTCCGAAATAATACATCAGCATGGCCTTCATGCGCTCTTCCAGCGTGCTGAACGCGCCCCGCCGGATCAGGCAGTACACCTTTCCGGTGTTTTTCTCGAGGAAGGCCTTGAGCACATGCATGCCCAGGAAGCCCGTGGCGCCGCAGAGGATGATGTCTTCTACCGGTTTCACCGAGATCTCATCCACGTGCTCCATGCTGTTGAAGGCCAGGAGCTCGTCGATCTTTGTGTAGTCGTAGTCAGCGGCGGCATCGGAATTATCCTTCCCCCGGACGCCGCTTATGATCTTCGCAAGCGCCCGCGGCGACGGGTTGTCGAACACATCCTTATAGACGATCGAATAGCCCTTGTTCATTGCGAACATCACGACCCTGGCCGCGCTTATGGAAGTACCGCCTATATCGAAGAAGCTGTCCGTCGCGCTTACCTGGTCCATGCCGAGGATCGCGCCGTATTCGTCGCAGATCTCCTTCTCAAGAGGCGTTGCCGGCGCTTCGTAGCTGCGCTCTATCGCACCCCGGACGGGCTGCGGCAGGGCGCGTTTGTTCACCTTCTGATTCTGGTTGAGCGGGATCGCGTCAAGCTGCATGATCGAAGCCGGTACCATATAGGGCGGCTTTTTGCTCTTGATAAAGCTGCCGAGTACAGCCGGATCCACTTCTTCATCCGAAACGACGTAGGCGGCGATGAACTTCCCGCCGGCCTTTTCATCGTCGAAGGCCTGGACGGTCACGTCCTTGATGCCCGGATACTCGCGGATGACGCCCTCCACTTCAGCCAGCTCGATGCGGAAGCCGCGGATCTTCACCTGGCCGTCGTTCCGGCCGATGAAATCGATGCAGCCGTCGGGCAGGCGGCGGACGATGTCGCCCGTACGGAAGGCCCTTGTAAAGCCCGGCTCGGTACAGAACGGATTCGTAACAAAGGACTGCGCCGTACGCTCCGGCAGGTTGAGGTACCCGCGGCCCACACCGTGGCCGGAAATGTAAAGCTCGCCCATGGCGCCTACGGGAAGCTCGTTCCCGTTGCTGTCGGCGATATAAAGCTTGTAGTTCGACAGCGCCTGTCCGATGGGTATGCGGTCATAGAGCCTGTCCACAGCGTAAGTGGTGGCGCATACGGTACATTCGGTCGGGCCGTAAATATTTGTCAGTGTGTAATTCGCAGGCGGGGCGATGGGCACCAGCTTTTCGCCGCCCACACTTAAGTGCCTTAGTGTGGTTTCCTCTATGGAGTCGGCAAACATCCGGCCCATCTGGGTGGTCATGAATACATGTGTGACACCGTGCGACTTATAGTATTCGTTGAGAAGCGGCAGATCGATTCGGATGTCCTCCGGTACGATACAGACCGCGGCGCCTGTAGTAAGAGGCGTATAAAGGTCCATCATACAGGCGTCAAAGCCGTAGCTTGCATAGGCGCCTACAACGTCGCCTCTTACAAGGCCGTAATGGTCGCGATACCAGTCGCAGAAGTTCACCAGGTTGCCGTGGGTGAGCATGACGCCCTTGGGCTTGCCGGTGGTGCCGGAGGTGTAGAGGAGGATCAGCAGACTGTCTGCCGTCTGCTCGGTCTCCTTCGGTGCTGCCTCGGGGAGGGACGCGATCTCGCTGATCTTAAGCACCGGTCCTTTGTAGTCCGGAAGCAGATAGAGAAGCTCGTCGTCTGCGATCAGGAGCTTCGCTCCGGCGTCCTCGATCATGAAGCTCAGGCGCTCCGTCGGATAGCTCGGATCGAGCGGCTGATAAGCGGCACCGGCCTTCAGGGCGCCGAGTGTCGCTGTTACCATGTATTCGCCGCGCGGGATCAGGATGGAGATGACGTCTTCGCAGCCGATGCCCAAGTCTTGGGCGTATGCCGCGATGCGGTCGGATATCTCATCCACTTCGCCGTAGCTTAAGGTAATATCTTTATAGAACACAGCCGGCGCAGCCGGGTCTTCCTTGGCCCTGCGGCGGAAAAGCTCCGTCAGCGTAGTCCGTTCATACGCCTTGTCTGTCTCATTGAAGCTGTCCAGAAGCGTACGCTGTTCCGGGGTCACCAGAGAGATGTCCTGCACTTTTTTGTTGGCCAGGATACCGTTGAAGCAAAGCATCATGGCCCGGATCATCGAATCGATATGCCACTGTTCAAAATGCTCGGCCTCGTATTCGCAGTTGACACGGTAGCCTTCATCCGTATCGAAAATGAAGAACGTCAGCGGTGCCTTGACCTTGTCCGGCGGAAGCATGACTGTTTCAGCCTTTTCCCCGCCGATGTGGATGTCGCCCGTAATACTGCCTTCATACACCAGCAGGATATTGGCCTTCACGTCATAGTTCCGTGAGATCTCCGAGAAGGGATACAGGTCGTTTTCCATGCTGCTTCTAAGCTGCGCGCCGATCCTCGCGGCGAATTCCGTTCCGGTTTCGCCTTCCTTTGTGTCAACAACGACCGGCAGCGTATGTACAAACATGCCGACTGCATCCGCAAGCCGCGAGTCGCTCCTGCCGTTGTATACAGTCGTATATACACAGTCGGGCCGGGCCAGCCAGCGCTTCAGCATAAGGCCGAAGGCGGCGTTCCAGACCGCGTTCTGTGAAAGATTGTACTGATTCATTACGGCCGCCACGGCTTCCTTGTCAACAGGCATGTCCACTTCGAGGACACCTACGTCAGACATGGGGTCGTTTTTATCGCGGACGGGCAGGCAGTCGGTATCGAGGCCGTCCAGCAGCTTGTCATAGTAGGCGTGGGCCTTTTCATAGGCCGGCGTTTTCTTCAGCTCCTCTTCAGCAAGCGCCGCTTCGAAGCCGGTGAAATGCTCCGTATCCAGAAGCTCACCGTCGTAAGCGCGCGCAAGGTCCCTCGTGAAAACGTTCAGGGATTCGCCGTCGAAAAGGATATGGTGAGCGTCAAAGAACAGGTAGTTCGCATCTCCGCCCGTGATATAGACCAGCCGGTAAAGCTTTTCACCGATCAGCTTGAACGGCAGCACCAGGCCCGCGAAGCCCATCACAAGGGAATCCTGGGATACCGTATAGATCTCTATCTTTTCATCATCATGGCGCCAGGCCTCAACTTCGCCGTTTTCGTTGGCTTCCAGGCGCATCTTTAAATAGGGGTGCGCATTGAACGTAGCCTCCAGGGCACGGGTCAGGCGATTGAGGTCCACCGAAGCGCCAAGCTTCAGGAACAGCGGAATATTGTAGATGGTGGAGCCCGAGTTGGACATGCACTCGACAAGGATGCCCTGCTGCACGCCGCTCAGCGGATAATGGTCGCGGAGCTCGTAGACCTTTTCTTCTTCAGCTGTTTCAAGGAAGGCGGACAACTGCCGTACGGTATGCTTGTCCTTCACGTCGCGCATCATGACGGTCTTGCCGAATGTGCGCGAGAGCAGGACGATCAGGCGCATTGCGCCAATAGAGGAAAGACCCGCCTCATCGAGATCGGTATCGATACCGAAATCGGTATGTCCAAGCACGTCGCTGCAGCAGTCATAGACCTTCTGTTCTGCTTCAGTCTCCGGCTTTGTATGATCCGTTTCCGTACGCTGAGGCAGCGGAAGGGCCCGCTTATCGACCTTCTGGTTCTGGGTAAGCGGGATCTTATCGAGCTGCATGGTCACAGCCGGGACCATGTACGCCGGTTTTCTTTCTTTGATAAAAGCATTGAGAGCGGCCACGTCCACCTTCTCATCCGAGACAACGTAGGCTGCCAGATATTTCATGCCCGTACGTTCATCCGAGAAGGCCTGGACGGTCGCGTCCTTGATCCCCGGACATCTCCTGATGACTTCTTCCACCTCCGCGAGCTCGATACGGAAGCCGCGGACCTTGACCTGGCCGTCGTTACGGCCAATGAAGTCTACACGGCCGTCCGCAGGAATACGGACGATATCGCCCGTACGATAGGTACGGTTATATGCTTCATCCGTACAGAAGGGGTTGCTGATAAAGGCCTCCGCGGTCTTTTCCGGCAGGTGCAGATAGCCCTTGCCGACCCGGTGACCTGCTGCCAGAAGCTCGCCCGGCGCATAAGGCGGCAGACGGCGCATCTTCTTATCCACGACGTACAGTTTGGTGTTTTCCACCGCGGCGCCTATCGGCACGCGGTGATAAAGCTTATCCACGTCCTGTGCGGTGATCAGGATCGTACATTCCGTGGGACCATAAGCGTTGATAAAGCGGAACGGCATCCCGGCAGGGTCGAGCGGCACGAGCGTTTCACCGCCCACGCTTAACGCCTTGAGGGACTTCCCTTCATAGATCTGGGCGAACTGCCGGCCGACCTGTGTCGTCATCAGCACATGGGTAACACCATTGTCTTCAAAATACTGAGCGATCCCGGAGAGATCCAGGCGCATTTCCTCCTGAATGATATGGAGCGCCGCACCGGCGGTAAAGGCCGGATAGAGGTCGATCATGTGGGCGTCAAAGCCGTAGCTTGCGTATGCGGCGGCGCAGCTTGTACTGTCGATATGATAAAAAGCGTGAGCCCAGCCCACAAAGGCCGCTATATTCCGGTGCATGAGCATCACGCCCTTAGGGGTGCCCGTGGTGCCGGAAGTGTAAAGCAGGACGTAAACGTCGTCCGGTTCAATGCCTGCGTCAAAGGCGGGGCAGTCCGGAAGCGCGGGGATCTCATCGGTATAAAGCACCGGGCACTTCCGGTCCGGAACCTTATCGACCAGTCCGCGGTCCGCAATAAGGAGCGATGCTTCCGCATCCTCCATCATGAATTTCAGCCGGGCTTCGGGATAGCCGGGGTCGAGGGGCTGGTAGGCCGCGCCGGTCTTCAGGATACCGAAGGTCGCGAGCGCCATGTATTCATTGCGGTTGATCAGGACCGACACAACGCTGCCGCGGCCGATGCCGAGGCTTTTGAGGTGCCCGGCCAGTGCGTCGGTCAGGCGGTCCGCTTCACGGTAGGTACAGGAAAAAGCACCGGCAACCACTGCGGTGTGATCCGGGTACTCCGCCGCTGCCCGGCGGAACTGAGCCACCACGTCCGACTTGTCCCGGGGGATATCCGTTTCATTGAAGGAATCCAGCAGCCTGAGATCGTCCGGATGGACGAGAGCGACGTCCGTGAGGTCATCTTTTACGGAAAACTCAGAAAGGAGCTGAATGTAGCTCCGAAGGAAGCAGCCGGCCCAGGCCTCGCTGTAATAAGCGCGAGCAGCGGAAAGAGACACACTGCAGCCGTCTTCTGTATGGTTTACCTCCAGAATGATGGGTGCGTCGCAGCTCTCCGAAGCTTTATCTTTCCCGGAGAAGCAGCAATTAAGATGCAGCATGGGGTCCAGGGAAAAGGCTTCCGCGAGCTCTTCATAGGGAATTACGTTAGGCCGGCTTTCCGCAAGCTCGCACTCTGTTTTTTCTATAAATCCGCTGAGAGACTCATCATCCGCCTGAAGGCGTACGGGGAACCGGCCGTTCTCGCATTGAACGGTCAGATTGACGTCGTCACGGCCGCAGAAAACACTGATGAGATAAGCCGCTGCGGCTGTAAAGAAAGCCTCCCGGCCGGTCTTTTCCGGAAGCGGAGAAGTAAACGGCATGCTTGCCGTCCGATATCCCTCCTCTTCTTCCCAGCAGTCTCTTTCAGGAAGACAGCCCTGTTCAAGGCCTGCCAAAAGCTTGTTCCAGTATTCTTTCTTAGTTTCATTGAGCCCGGTCATCATAGATCCTCTCCTGTTATTTTTCATTGCATTGCTGCTGCCGCAGCATACGGAAACGACAAGATATTCGTCATAAAGTAAACAGTTGTTAATATTATATTGTGAATCCCTCAAGATTACAAGTGTTCTGTATGGAAACTGAAGGGGCAGTCCGGCAGCTTCCGAAAAAGAATACCGGACTGCCCGAAAACAGCCCGGTATTCTTATGGAAATATTCATGAATAGGTCTTGATGATCTCCTCTGCGACCTTCTGCCGGGAGATGCAGCGGTCCATCGCCTGCTTTTCAATGTAGCGGTGAGCCTGGGGCTCCTCCATACGAAGCTCGGAGATCAGTAACCACTTCGCGCGGTTGACAAGCCTGATCTCTTCCATCTTGTCTTCGATGGACAGTGTCTTTTTCTCCATCTTCCTGAGCCGTTCACGTGTAATGCCCATCCAGTCGAGCGCCGCAGTAAGCATGGGGATAGAGATCGGCTTTGAGGCCGTGTACACGCCGTATTCCAGAACCCTTTCGTACGTGTCGCTGTAGAGCTCTTCCCGGACTAACAGCAGCACGACCGTACTGCCGGACCCCGCCGTGTCGATGGCAAAGCGGACCCCCGTATCGTCCGGGAGCGGCGAATTGACGACCACGAAGTCATAGCTCCGCTCATTTAAGGCACGCTTCCCCGCGCTGACCGTTTTCACGATCCGCGCCGGCTGGCACCGGGAATCCTGGAGGAGACCGGAAAGAGCCGTATTCAGTTTTTCCGCTGCGGATACCACAAGTACCGTGTATCCCCGCTCCTTCAGGCTCATGGGAGCCTCCTTCCCCGTAAATCAGACGCGAACGGTCATTCCCCGCAGCAGATCGCGAGGATCTTCTCCGGGATGTGTGCCCTCACAAGAGCGCTTTCACGTGCTGCCTGCCGGGCTTCCGCAAGGCTTTCCGGGAGTTTTTCGAACGCCGCGAGCGCCGCCGGATCAGCCGTGTACAGATTGATGTCCGCCGGTGCGGGAAGCGTAAGCTTCTTCGCGATCCCGTCAAGTCCCGCATAGATCATCAGCGTAAATGCAAGGTACGGGTTTGCCGCCGGGTCCGGGGAGCGGAGCTCCGCACGGCGGTATTCGCCGATGGCCGCCGGGATCCTGATGAGCTGCGACCGGTTCTCGTGAGACCATGAAACATAGCGCGGCGCCTTGAAGTGCCCGAGCCTTTGGTATGACGCCTCGCACGGATTCAGGAACGCGCTGATGCCCCGCACGTTTGCAAGGAGCCCTGCGATCATCTGCGAAAAGGTTTCCGGCTCCGCAAACGGGCGGAGCGACATATTGATATGGAAGCCGTTGCCCGGCGCGTCGTCCACCGGCTTCGGCGAAAAGTCCGCCGCAAGCCCGTTCCGGTAAGCGATGGTCTTCACCACCCTCTGGAACATCATCGCGTTATCGGCGGCGCTTAAGGGGTCCGCGTACCTGAAGTCGATCTCGTTCTGCCCGGGGCCTTCCTCGTGATGCGAGCTCTCCGGACGGATCCCCATCTGTTCAAGAGTGAGGCAGATCTCCCGCCGCACGTTTTCTCCGAGATCCTCCGGGGCGATGTCCATGTACCCCGCTTCGTCATAAGGGATCTTTGTAGCCTTCCCGCGTTCATCCAGAAGGAACAGGTAGAACTCCTGCTCCGCCCCGAACGTGAATTCCAGTCCGGCTTCTTCTGCTTCCTCTACTGCTGTTTTCAGAAGTCTCCGGGTATCGCATTCAAAGGGCATGCCGTCCGGGTACGTAATGGAGGAAAACATCTGAACCACGCGTCCGTTCTCCGGACGCCAGGGAAGCGGCATCAGCGTTTCCGGCTCGGGATGCAAAAGAAGGTCGCTCCGGGCTTCGTCTCCAAAGCCGGAGATGGCGGAAGCATCGAACGCCACGCCGTATTCGAACGCACGCGGCAGCTCGTTCGGCATGATCGAGATATTCTTCTGCTTTCCGAACACATCGCAGAACGCAAGGCGGATAAACTTGACGTTCTCCTCCTCTACGTACTGCATGACCTCTTCCTTTGAGTATTTCATGGGGTCCTCCTTATTTTAGGTGGCATTTGTCAGTTCGCCACGTACATCTGCCTGTACGGGTTGCTGCTGTCCGGCGTGACCACCGTAAAGTCTCCGGACAGGATCTCCTCCGCGTCCGTATCAAACAGCGCGGCATATTCTTCAATATACGGTCTGAGCTCTGTGAGGTCCTTCTCCTCCGCGGGCCTTGCCGTGACCTGCTCCGGAAACACCACGTCCCGGCAATCAGACCTCAGGAACATCTTCCCGCCGTGCATGCCGGTGCAGGGGAAGAACCCGACGATCTTATCCTCCGGCTTCATGAGGTTCAGCACGATGATCACACCGCCCGCCTGGTATTCGCCAAGGAAGCTCCCGGCCCTTCCGCCGATCACCATGACCGGCACCTTCTCCTGGTAGGCCTTCATATGGATCCCGGCGCGGTATCCGGCGTTACCCTTCACGAAGATCTTCCCGCCGCGCATGGCGTAGCCTGCGGCGTCGCCCACGTTCCCGCGGATCACTATGGTCCCGTCGTTCATGGTGTCGCCCACAGCGTCCTGCGCGTTCGAAAGCACGGTCAGCGTCCCGCCGTTTAAGTACGCGCCTAAGGCGTTTCCCGGCGTCCCGCTGATCTCGATCTCCTTACCGTTCATCCCGGCGGCAATGAACCGCTGCCCGAGACATCCGTCCACGGCGCACCGGTCCCCTGCGTTCCGGATCGCTTCATTCAGCGCTTTATGATCGAGCCCTTCCGCATGAATGGTCACCATATTATACCACACCTCCAAACTTTTTTCTGCGCGTTTCCGAAGAAAATGCGGCAGTCGTAGCATGATTTTTCAGAAGCTCAAAATTAACGGTGGAAAGAGGCGTCTTTTCACGGATCAGCGAGGTGTAGATGCCGGCGCGTTCATCGCAGCCGATCAGGATGAAGCCCTTGAGTTCGCCGTCCTTCGTAAAGAGCCGTTTGATCGAATTCTCCGTTTTCTCCTCGTAAAGCTCCCCTTCGTATGTCCCGGCCGTCATGGCGTGGAGGCCGAAGAAGCCGATCGAGTTCATGGGGATCGCCTTGTCGAGGGAGGCGGACCCGCCCGCCATGTTGACACCTGCGGTGTTCCCCTGGAAGTACGCGTTCGGAAGGATCGCGAGCACCCGCTGTTTTCCGATGGAACTGTCCGGCCCTTCGGCGCAGTCGCCCGCAGCATAGACGTGCGGAAGGGACGTCCGCATCGTGCTGTCCACCAGGATCCCGCGGTTCACGTCTCCGCCCGCATCCTTAACAAGCGCCGCGTTCGCGCGGACGCCCACAGCCAGGATCAGGACGTCGAAGTCCACAGTCTTCCCGCTCTTCATGTATGCCTTATTTTCCTCGAACCGGACGGCAGTATCCCCGAGAAGGAATTTCATGCCGTGCGCTTCCAGATGCTTCTGCATAAGTGAAGCGCATTCCTCATCGAGGATGCTTGAAAGGACGCGGTCTGCGAGGTCGCAGACAGTGACTTCACTTACGCGGTCCAGGATCCCTTCGGCGCACTTTAAGCCGATGAGCCCGGCGCCCATAATGAGGACTCTGCTGTCCTTCGTGAGCCCCTGCTCGAGGGCGAGGGCATCGTCGATCGTCATAAAGCCGTACTTGTTTTTCACCGTGCAGAGGCCTTCAAACGGCGGTACGAACGGTGAGGATCCCGCTGCAACCAGAAGGTCCGTATAGGGAAGCTCCGTGCCGTCGTCTAAGATGACCTTCTTCACATCCGGCAGAAGCTTTACCGCCTTCCGGCCGAAAAGCACCCGGCAGTTCATCTTTTCATAGAAGCCTTCGCCCCTGTAGAGCATGCGGGAAAGGTCGGTCTTTCCCTGGAGATAATAGGAAATGAGCGGACGGCAGTAGACTTCGTGCTTTTCCTCAGAGACCACGGTGATCCCGCTCTCCGTATCCAGGCTCCGTATTCCCTCAATACAGCCGGCCGCGGCCACGCCGTTCCCAATGATCACATACTGCTTCATACCGCTTCCCCCCGCTCTTCATAGACGATGGCCCTGTTGGGGCAGCCCTTCACGCAGGCAGGCTCGCCGGACGCGTTCCGAAGGCACAGCTCGCACTTCTGCATGACGCCGTTTTTATTTGGAGCAAGCGCCCCGTACGGGCAGACCAGCACGCAGGTAAAGCAGCTCACGCACTTATTCTGGTCGATCCGGATCACGCCGTCTTCCTTTGACAGCGCGCCTGCAATGCAGCTTTTCACGCAGATCGGGTCCTCGCAGTGCCGGCACGACACCGCATAGGTGATCTTCTCCCCTTCTTCGATGTGGATCCTCGGGAAGATCGGCTTCCCTTTAAGCGCCAGCACCATGTCGGGCATCCCCGAATTTGCGAAGGCGCAGTTATATTCACATAAGTGGCAGCCCAGGCACCATTCTTCATTGACGTAAACACGTTTCATACGCTTACTCCCCCGCGTGCGAGATCCCCAGGATCTCGAGCTCTTTCTCATTGAGGCCGACGCCGCGCAGCATAAGCCGGTTTCCTCTCAGTGCTTCTATCGAGTTGATGCCCATACCGCCCATGAGTTCCATGATCTCGTGCCGCCAGGCCGTCATCAGGTTCACAAGACGTTCGCATCCGACGTCCGGATTCAGCCGCTTCACAAGGTCCGGCTGCTGTGTCGCGATGCCCCAGTTGCACTTGCCGGTCTGGCAGGTCCGGCAGAGGTGGCAGCCGAGCGCCAGCACCGCGGCGGTCGCGATGTAGCACGCGTCCGCACCCAGCGCGATGGCTTTAACGACGTCTGAGGCGCTCCGGATGGAGCCGCCCACTACCAATGAGACGTTGTTCCGGATGCCTTCGTCGCGGAGCCGCTGGTCCACTGCGGCCAGGGCGAGCTCGATCGGGATGCCTACGTTGTCGCGGATACGGGTCGGCGCAGCGCCGGTCCCGCCGCGGAATCCGTCGATCGCGATGATATCGGCGCCGCTCCGCGCGATGCCGCTCGCAATGGCGGCGATGTTATGCACAGCCGCCACCTTCACGATGACCGGCTTCCGGTATTCCGTAGCCTCCTTCAGCGAAAAGACCAGCTGGCGGAGGTCTTCGATCGAATAGATGTCATGATGCGGCGCCGGCGAGATCGCGTCCGACCCTTCCGGGATCATGCGGGTCCTTGAAACGTCGCCCACGATCTTGGTCCCGGGCAGGTGTCCGCCAATTCCGGGCTTCGCACCCTGGCCCATCTTGATCTCTATGGCCGCGCCTGCCGAAAGATAATCCTCATGCACGCCGAAGCGTCCGCTCGCGACCTGCACGATGGTGTTCGGTCCGTACCGGTAAAAGTCTTCGTGGAGGCCGCCCTCGCCGGTGTTGTAGAGGATGCCGAGCTCCGTGGCCGCCCGCGCGAGCGACGCGTGCGCGTTATAGCTGATGGAGCCGTAGCTCATGGCGGAGAACATGACCGGCATGGAGAGGCTGATCTGCGGCGGAAGCGTTAAATCGAGCTCTCCGTCCGGCGTCCTCCTGATCTTCTCGGGCTTCTTTCCGAGGGTCACGTGAGTCTCCATCGGCTCCCGGAGCGGGTCGATGGACGGGTTCGTGACCTGGGACGCGTTGATCAGGATCTTGTCCCAGTAGACCGGAAGCGGCCTGGGGTTGCCCATGGAGGACAGCAGCACGCCGCCGCTGTTCGCCTGCTTATATATTTCGCGGATGGTGTCGTTCTGCCAGTTCGCGTTTTCGCGGAGCGTGCAGTCGCTCTTCACGATCTTCAGGGCCCTGGTCGGGCACAGGGACACGCAGCGTTGGCAGTTCACGCACTTCGATTCGTCGCTCACCATGACCCCGCGTTCCGGACTGTAGTGATGCACCTCGTTCGCGCACTGCCGTTCGCAGACGCGGCACGTAATGCACCGGCTTTCATTTCTCTCGACTTCAAATTCCGGATAGATGAATTCCACGCCCATTAATACGCACCTTCTTTCACGTGAACGATCACCGGTTCCCCTCCCGCGGGAGCGGAGATGTTGTCAGCATCCGGCTCCATTTTGCGGATGGCCGCTTCTTCACTTGCAACATATACCCTGTCGTCCTTTTCGCCCACCACCATGGAGCGGAGCTTCAGCCGGTCGTTCAGGGCCATCAGTCCGCCGGTAAACCCGAGGACGATGGAGAACGGGCCCGTTATGAGAAGGCTCGGGAACACCGTCCGGAGGTACGCGAGCTTTTTCCGCTCTTCGGGGTCCTGTTCGCGTTCGATGGTGCTCCAGAACGGCGCGGCGATCACGCTGGCCGCCTCCCGGAGCGTGAGACCCTGTACGCGCACCAGATAATCCATGATGTACGTGATGACCTCCGTATCCGTCTGCAGGGTGCATTTATATCCGAACATTTCGATAAAGCGCCTGTTCGCGTCATAGGAAGAGATCTCGCCGTTGTGGACCACGGAATAGTCGAGGAGAGTGAACGGGTGCGCGCCGCCCCACCAGCCCGGGGTGTTGGTCGGATAGCGCCCGTGCGCGGTCCAGGAATAGCCCTCGTATTCATCCAGCTTATAGAAGACGCCCACGTCCTCCGGGAAGCCTACGGCCTTGAACGTACCCATGTTCTTCCCGCTGGAGAACACGTACGCACCGTTCATGTCCTTGTTGATCTTCATGACGATCCGGGCGACCAGCTCCTTTTCATCCAGCTGGAGATTTGTCAGCATGGACTGAAGCGGCGCCACAAAATACCGCCAGATGATGGGCTTGTCCTTGATCTCCGGGATGTTCCGCGTCGGAATGATCTCCGACTGGACGATCTCAAAATATTCCTTCAGAAACGTCTCGCATTCTTTCCGGGTCGTCCTGCTGTCAAAAAACAGATGCAGCGCGTAGAGATCCTTGTGCTCCGGATAGATGCCGTACCCGGCAAAGCCGCCGCCCAGGCCGTTAGAACGGTCGTGCATCGGCTTCATCGCCTCGGTAATGGCCTCCCCGGTCATCTTCTTTCCCTCTCTTGATATGACTGCCGCGATCGCGCACCCTGAAGGGATGCGTACGTCACCTTCTCTCGTCATGCGAATTCTTCCTTTCGTGCTCAAATATGACGCATATAAAATATTAAAGGCGCTCATGCCGCGCAGGGAAACCCCGCGTACATGAACGCCTTTGCTCATATGAAGGGATTATATGCCCATCGGCCCGTTTTGTCAACCTCGGAAAATTTATGGTTGACAAGTTTTCGCGAGTGTTGTATGATAGCGCCTTGTAAAGGCAAGGGCGTCTTTGAGTGATGTGACTCGAAGGCGCCCTTTCTCATTTCCCACTGGGAAAGGGCTGCCCGGTCGAATACAAAATTAAAAGAAGGCAAAGGCGTCTTTTGTGTTCACGCAAGAGGAGTCTTTGCCTTTATTCATTATTCGATCAAAAAAATGAGGAGGTATGAAAAACATGAGTACTGTATCGGATTATTTTGGAAGCCTGGTTTTTGACGACCGCGTCATGCGGGCAAATCTCTCCGCAGACGTGTACGCGTCTCTTCGTAAGACCATCGATGAAGGCACAGAGCTGGACATCAGCGTGGCCAATGCGGTCGCACAGGCCATGAAGGACTGGGCCGTCGCTAACGGCGCAACGCACTTCACTCACTGGTTCCAGCCGCTCACCGGCATCACGGCGGAGAAGCACGACAGCTTCATCTCCCCCTCACCGGACGGCAGCGTCATCATGGAGTTCTCCGGCAAGGAGCTCATCAAGGGCGAGCCGGACGCGTCCTCGTTCCCGTCGGGCGGCCTCCGCGCCACCTTTGAAGCCCGCGGCTACACCGCCTGGGACCCCACGTCCTACGCCTTCATCAAGGGAAGGACTCTCTGCATCCCCACAGCGTTCTGCTCTTACGGCGGACACGCACTCGATAAGAAGACGCCGCTTCTCCGCTCCATGGAAGTGCTGAGCAAGCAGGCGCTCAGGATCTTAAGGCTCTTCGGGAACGACACCGCAAAGCGTGTGGTCTCCTCCGTAGGCCCCGAGCAGGAGTATTTCCTGATCACGAAAGAAATGTACGACAAACGCCCTGACCTCCGCTTCACGGGCCGCACGCTCTTTGGTGCGAAGCCCCCGAAGGGCCAGGAGCTCGACGACCATTACTTCGGCGCGATCAAGCCGACCGTAGCCGCCTATATGGAAGAGCTCAACGATGAGCTCTGGAAGCTCGGCATCCTCGCGAAGACGGAGCACAACGAAGTCGCTCCGGCGCAGCACGAGCTCGCGCCCATCTATACCACAACGAATATCGCGACCGATCACAACCAGCTGACCATGGAGATCATGCAGAAGGTAGCCGCAAAGCACGGCCTGGTCTGCCTGCTTCATGAGAAGCCCTTTGCAGGCGTGAACGGCTCCGGCAAGCACAACAACTGGTCCATCGCGACGGACAGCGGCCAGAACCTGCTCTCTCCCGGCGAAACACCGTACGAGAACGCGCAGTTCCTGCTGTTCCTCTGCGCAGTCATCAAGGCTGTTGACGATTATCAGGACCTGCTCCGTCTGGCAGTCGCGACCGCAGGCAACGACCACCGCTTAGGCGCGAACGAAGCGCCGCCCGCAGTCGTGTCCATGTTCCTCGGGGACGAGCTGAACGCAGTCCTCACGGCCATTGAAAACGACACGCCGTATCTGGGCACGGAAAAGACGCAGATGAAGCTTGGAGTGGACGTTCTGCCCAAGTTCAACCGTGACAACACCGACCGCAACCGTACTTCGCCCTTCGCGTTTACCGGAAACAAATTCGAGTTCCGTATGCTCGGCTCTTCGAACAGCATCGCCTGCACGAACATCATGCTGAACAGCGCTGTTGCGGAAAGTCTCCGGATCTACGCGGACCGGCTGGAAGGCGCGGAAGATTTCGAGACAGCGCTCCATGAAATGATCCGGAAGACCATCAAGGATCACAGAAGGATCATCTTCAACGGCAACGGCTACGACGAGTCCTGGATCAGGGAAGCGACTGAAAAACGCGGTCTCTTAAACTACCGCACCACCGCGGACTGCATGCCGCATCTTCTTGATAAGAAGAACGTCGATATGCTGACGGCTCTGGGCGTCTTCACCGAGGACGAGCTCAGGTCGAGGCGCGATATCATGCTCGAGAACTACTGCAAGAGCGTGGTCATCGAGGCCAACACGATGGTGGAAATGGCAAGGACCATGATCGCTCCGGCCATCGATTCCTATGCGGCAGACGTCGCGCGCGCGGCATCCGCGAAGAGGCTGGTCTCCCCGAAGCTCGCATGCTCGTATGAGACCGACCTTATCGGAAAGCTGTCCGGTCTGGTGGACGAGATCACGGCAAAGACGGACGAACTCGAGAATGTGATCCTCAAGGTACATGAGGCGGAGGATATCGTGGAAGAATCCGCTATGATCCGCGACCTCATGCTCCCGGTTATGTGTGAGCTCCGCGTCCCGTGCGACCAGGCCGAACTCATTACTGCTAAATCTTACTGGCCGTTCCCGTCCTACGGCGATATTCTGTTCAGCGTGAAGTAATACGCGGAGGTTTTTGCTTATGACAGTTGAATTCTGGTTTCTGATAGGCGCTGCATTGGTATTCTGGATGCAGGCGGGCTTTGCCATGGTGGAGACAGGCTTCACCCGTGCAAAAAACGCCGGCAACATCATCATGAAGAACCTGATGGATTTCTGCATCGGCACCGTGGTCTTCTCGCTCCTCGGCTACTCGCTCATGATGGGCGAGGACGCGCTGTTCGGCCTCATCGGCATACCGAACCTCGGGCTGTTCACTCATTTCAGGGAATTTATCGCCTCTCCTTCGGAAGGCTTTACCGACGCAAGCTATTTTGTATTCAACCTGGTGTTCTGCGCGACCACGGCGACCATCGTTTCCGGCGCCATGGCGGAGCGCACGAAGTTTTCGGCATACTGTGTGTATTCAGGCGTAATCAGCCTGCTGATCTACCCCATCGAAGCGCACTGGATCTGGGGCGGCGGCTGGCTTTCGCAGCTCGGCTTCCACGATTACGCAGGCTCCTGCGCGATCCACATGGTGGGCGGCATTGCGGCGCTCATCGGCGCGGCGCTCCTCGGCCCGCGTATCGGCAAATATGTGAAGGATAAAAAAGGGAAGGTAGTAAAGGTCAACGCCATTCCGGGTCATTCGATCCCCCTCGGCGCTCTGGGCGTATTCATCCTGTGGCTCGGCTGGTACGGTTTCAACGGTGCCGCGGCCACCACTCCCTCGGAGCTTTCCGCGATTTTCCTGACCACCACCATTGCACCGTCCGTCGCGACCTGCACGACGATGATCTACACATGGGTGAAGAACGGAAAGCCTGACGTGTCCATGTGTCTCAATGCCTCCCTGGCCGGCCTCGTGGCCGTGACCGCAGGGTGCGACGCGTTTGACGCCGTGGGCGCCTCTGTAGTCGGTATTGTGGCCGGCATCCTGGTCGTCGTGGTAGTTGAGGTCCTGGATCTCAAGCTCCACGTGGACGACCCGGTCGGCGCCGTGGGCGTGCACTGCGCGAACGGTATCTGGGGTACCATCGCCGTCGGTCTTCTTGCGAACCCGGATGCGCCGGCAGGCTTGAACGGCCTCTTCTACACCGGCGAATTCAAACAGCTGGGTCTCCAGATCCTCGGATTCCTCGCTGTTGCGGTCTGGGCCACGGTAACCATGCTGCTCTTCTTCAAGCTCTTAAAGAAGGTCAATTTCCTCCGGGCGAATCCCGAGGACGAGCTTACCGGCCTCGACATTACCGAGCACGGCCTGCCGAGCGCCTATGCGGACTTCATGCCCGCTGTGGACAAGTATGCAGAGTTCGGTACCGGCGAGCCGATCGTCCCGGTGACCGGCACCACACCGCCGGCGGAAGCCGTTCCGGTCAAGCATGAACAGGCTTACCGTGAGGACGGCCACAAGTTCACGAAGGTCGAGATCGTCTTCAAGGAAGAGAAGCTGTACGCACTGAAGGACGCGATGTCCAAGCTTGGCATCACAGGAATGACCGTCGCGCACGTCATGGGCTACGGCATGCAGAAGGGCCACACGGAATTCTACCGCGGCGTCGCGGTTGAGACCGACCTTCGCCCGAAGGTCCAGGTGGACATCGTGGTCAGCAAGATCCCTGTGCGGGACGTGATCGAGACCGCAAAGAAGGTGCTGTACACCGGGCATATCGGCGACGGCAAGATCTTTGTGTACGACGTGGAGAACGTCGTGAAGGTCCGTACCGGTGAAGAAGGCTACGACGCGCTTCAGGACGTAGAGTAACAGGAGGACAGCGCATGTGTTCGATTTTTGGATACTGCGGGACCGTCCCTGATATGGACGCTTTTACGCGGGGCTTTGTGAAAACAAAGTCCCGCGGTCCGGACGATACCCGTATTGTGGATACCGGAAACGGAATTTTAGGCTTTCACAGACTTTCCATCATGGGGCTGACGCCGTCCGGCATGCAGCCCTTTGAACTTCACGGGAGTTATTCCGTCTGCAACGGCGAGCTCTACGGCTTCGAAAAGGACCGGGAGATGCTCCGGAAAAAGGGCTATACCTTCGCGTCGGACAGCGACTGCGAGATCCTCCTGCCCCTGTATTTTGAGTACGGGACGGAGCTTTTCGCGCGGCTCGACGCGGAGTTTGCGTGCATTTTATACGACGGACGGACCGGCGAGTACATCGCGGCCCGGGATCCCATCGGCATCCGGCCGCTCTACTACGGCTATGACGCAACGGGCACAATTCTGTTCGCGAGCGAAGCGAAGAACCTTGTTGGGCTTTCTGACAGGATCATGCCCTTCCCGCCGGGCCATTATTACAAAGACGGCCGCTTCATCTGCTACTCTGATATTGCGAAGACGGAGACTGTCTGCTATGATGATACGGAGACCGCGTGTGTGAAGATCCGCGAAAAGCTCATCGGCGGCGTGCAGAAGCGCCTCGTAGCTGACGCGAAGGTCGGCTTCCTCCTTTCGGGCGGCCTGGATTCGTCGCTTGTATGCGCGATCGCGGCCAGGGAGAGTGAAACGCCCATCCGGACGTTCGCCATCGGGATGAGCGAGGACGCCATCGATTTAAAATACGCAAAGCAGGTGGCGGACTTTATCGGGAGCGACCACACGGAGGTCTATATGACGCCCGACGAGGTGATCTCCTCGCTCGAAGACGTCATCCATCTTCTCGGGACGTACGACATCACCACCATCCGCGCGAGCATGGGCATGTACCTTGTCTGCAAGGCGATCCATGAGCGGACGGACGTGCGCGTGATCCTCACGGGAGAGATCTCGGACGAGCTGTTCGGCTACAAGTATACGGATTTCGCGCCATCGGCGGAGGCTTTCCAGGAGGAGGCGGAAAAGCGGATCCGCGAGCTTCACATGTACGACGTGCTCCGGGCGGACCGGTGCATCTCCGTGAACTCGCTGGAGGCGCGCGTGCCCTTCGGCGACCTCGCGTTCGTCCGCTACGTGATGGACCTGGACCCGGAGAAAAAGATCAACACGTACGGAAAGGGCAAGTACCTGCTCCGGCATGCGTTTGAGGGCCTCGGGTACCTTCCGGACAGCATTCTCTGGCGTGAAAAGGCGGCGTTCTCCGACGCCGTGGGCCACTCCATGGTGGACTACTTAAAGGAGTACGCTGCAAGTCAGTATACAGACGAAGAATTTGAAGAAAAACGGCTGCAGTATACGTACGCACAGCCGTTTACGAAGGAATCCCTCCTGTACCGGGAGATCTTTGAGAAGTACTACCCCGGCCAGGCGGAAATGATAATTGATTTCTGGATGCCGAATAAGTCCTGGGAGGGCTGCAACGTGGACGACCCGTCCGCACGCGTCCTTTCGAACTACGGCGACAGCGGAAAATAATAATACTTCACTTTTTAAACAGGAGGCATGCCATGTGCGGGATCGTTGGTTTTACCGGCAGACAGAACGCTGCGCCCATTCTGCTGGACGGACTGAAAAAACTCGAATACAGAGGGTATGATTCCGCCGGCATTGCCGTGATGGATGATAACGGGATCACTGTGCAGAAGGTCAAGGGAAGGATCGCGAACCTCTGCGAAAAGACGAAGGACGGCGAAGCCGTCCCGGGCTTTACGGGGATCGGACACACCCGGTGGGCCACTCACGGCGCTCCCACGGAAGAAAACGCACACCCCCATTTAAGCAACGACGGCCGATTCGCCGTCGTCCATAACGGCATTATCGAGAACTACAGCACGCTTCGCGAGGAGCTTCTTGCGGACGGCTATCATTTTGAGAGCGAAACCGATACGGAAGTGATCGTACATTTGCTCGAAATGTATTATAATGGAAGTATCCGGGAAGCGCTCATCCGGACTGCGAACCGCCTTTCGGGCTCCTACGCCCTGGGCGTGATCAGCTCGGAGGAGCCCGGAAAGATCTATGCGGTGCGGGAAGCGAGCCCGCTCATCTTAGGCGTCGGGATCGGTGAAAACTACTTCGCGTCAGACGTCACGGCGCTCGTGAATCACACGCGGAACGTGATCTACTTAGAGGACGGGGAATTCGCGGAGCTTTCGGAAAGCTCCATCAAAATCTTTGACGTTTTGGGACAGGAAGTCTCGAAAAAGCCCACCAGGGTCCTCTGGGACGTCCAGGCGGCGGAAAAGGGCGGCTTCGAACACTTCATGCTGAAGGAGATCATGGAGCAGCCCGGCGCGGTCAAGGCAACCATCGCGCCCAGGATCCGCGACGGCAAGGTCGTATTTGAGGAGCTTCAGGGCATCCTCCCGTATCTTGCGGATATCCGGAAGATCATCATCACGGCATGCGGTTCGGCCTATTACGCGGGCTGCGCGGGCAGGTACGCGCTTGAGCGCCTGACCCGTATCCCGGTTGAGGTGGAGCTCGCGAGCGAGCTCAGGTACAGCGAGCCGCTCATTGACGACACGACGCTCGTCATCGTGATCTCGCAGTCCGGAGAGACGGCCGATACGATCGCCGCCTTAAAAGAGTGCAAGACGCGCGGCGCCAGGACGCTCGCGATCGTAAACGTGGTGGGAAGCACCGTCGCGAAGCTTGCGGACTACACGATCTACACGTGGGCGGGCCCGGAGATCGCCGTGGCCACCACCAAGGGCTACACGACCCAGATCACGGTGCTCTACATGCTCTCCGTGTACTTCTCGGACCACCTGTGGCGGCTGACGGTGCCGGAAGAGACTCTCACGGACATGCTCATGGAGCTCCCGCGGCGGATCCAGCAGGCCATCGACATGAACCCGACCATTCCTGCGCTCGCGAAGAAATACCACGATCACAAGGCGCTGTTCTTCATCGGCCGGAACACGGACTACGCGACGGCCCTGGAAGGCGCGCTCAAGATGAAGGAGATCTCCTATCTCCACGCGGAGGCTTACGCCGCGGGAGAGCTGAAGCACGGCACCATCGCGCTTATTGAGGAGCATCAGCCGGTCATCGCGCTCTGCTGCAATCCGTCCATCATGGAAAAGACGCTGAGCAACATCGTGGAGGTCAAGTCCCGCGGCGCCGAGGTCCTCGCGCTGACGTTCCGGAACAACCAGAAGATCCTGTCCACTGCGGACGATCTCCTGTTCATCCCGGACGTGGACGCGCTGTTCTCGGCAGTCATAGAGATCGTCCCGTTACAGCTTCTCGCGTATTACGTCGCTAAGGAAAACGGCTGCGACATCGACAAGCCGAAGAATCTCGCAAAATCCGTTACGGTAGAATGACCGCATTCAGGCAGGGGATCCCCGGCCTGCGGAAATAAATGGAGGTACGAACAAAAATGAAAAAGGGCGCACAACTGTATGAAGGCAAGGCAAAGAAGGTTTACGCAACGGAAGATCCGGAGCTTCTGATCGTGTCCTACAAGGACGACGCGACAGCGTTCAACGGACTGAAGCGCGGCACCATCGAAGGCAAAGGCGTTATCAATAACAAAATGAGCAACGCCCTCATGCGGATGCTCGAAAAGCGCGGAGTCCCCACACATTTCGTGGAGGAGCTCAACGACCGCGAGACGCTGGTGAAAAAGGTCAGCATCGTCCCGCTGGAAGTGATCATCCGGAACATCTCCGCAGGTTCTTTCGCAAAGAACTACGGCGTAGAAGAAGGCATCGTCTTTGACGCCCCCACCATTGAATTCTCCTATAAAAACGACGCGCTGGGCGATCCGCTCATCAACGAATACCACGCGCTTGCGCTGAAGCTCGCGACCCCGAAGGAAATCGAGACCATCAAGCGCTACGCGTTCAAGGTCAACGAAGAACTGAAGAAGTTCTGGCTCAGCTCCGGCGTCACGCTGGTCGACTTCAAGCTGGAGTTCGGCCGCCTTTCGGACGGTAAGATCGTCCTTGCGGACGAGATCAGCCCGGACACCTGCAGACTCTGGGACTCCGCGACCGGAAAGAAGCTGGACAAAGACCGTTTCCGCCGGGATCTGGGCGGCGTGGAAGACGCGTACCGTGAGATCATGGACAGGCTGGAAAAGAATATCGAGGAGGCATAATGGGCAACTGTGTGATCGTCGGCATCAACTGGGGCGATGAAGGAAAGGGCCGGATGGTGGACCTCCTGACGGCGCAGTACGATATTGTGGTGCGGTATCAGGGCGGCGGCAACGCGGGCCACACGGTCATCAACGACAAGGGCACGTTCGCGCTGCATCTGCTTCCGTCCGGGATCTTCCGGGACGGGGTGGTGAATATCCTCGGGAACGGCGTGGCGCTGGACCCGGAGAACCTCCTGAAGGAGATCCGCGACGTACGTGAAAAAGGAGTGGAAGTGAGTCCGGAGAACCTCCGGATCAGTAACCGCGCGTCTCTTCTTCTCCCCTGGCACAGGGACCTCGACGCCCTGGAGGAGGCCCGGCTTGCGGACAAGCAGTTCGGGTCGACCAAGCAGGGGATCGCGCCGTTCTATTCGGATAAATACCAGAAAAAGACCGTCCTCGCAGGCGAGCTTTTCTATCCGGAGCATTTGAAGGAGCACCTTAAGGAGCTCATGGAGTGGAAGAACCTCACGCTCACCCGTATTTACGGGGCGGAGCCCTGCACGGAGGAATTCCTTGACGACTGGCTTAAGACGTACTGCGAGCCGCTCCTTCCCTATATTGCGGATACCGGGACGTATCTCCGCGAAGCGCAGAAGGCGGGCAAGAGCATCCTCTTTGAGGCGCAGCTTGGCGCGCTCCGCGACTTAGACTACGGCATCCACCCGTACACCACTTCCTCCAACACGCTTGCAGCGTTCGCCCCCATCGGGTCCGGGCTTCCCAGCGCGAAGATCGACGAGGTGATCGGCGTGGTCAAGGCCTACTCCACCTGCGTGGGCGAGGGTCCCTTTGTCTGCGAAATGTTCGGTGAAGAAGCGGAGAAGCTCCGTGAAGAAGGTCACGAATACGGCGCGAAAACGGGCCGCGCGCGGCGCGTGGGTCCCGTCGATCTCCCCGCCACCCGCTACGGCGTAGAGGTACAGGGCGCCACGAAGATCGCGCTCACAAAGATGGACGTCCTGAGCTACATGGACAGGATCCCCGTGTGTGTACGTTACCGTGTGAACGGCAAAGAGACGGACGTCTTCCCGTTCCCGGCGGAGCTTAACGACGCGGAACCCGTGATCGAGTACCTGCCGGGCTGGAAATGCGACATCTCCGGCACGAACCGCTGGGAAGACCTGCCGAAGGAAGCGCAGGACTACGTGCTCTATCTTGAGCAGGCGCTCTCCTGCCCCATCGCGTACGTTTCAACCGGCGCGGAGCGCGGCAGCATCATCTTAAGGTAAGGAGGATCCCTATGACAGACCGTTATGAATCCCCGTTATCTTCACGCTACGCATCCGAATACATGCTGAAGCTCTTCTCTTCGGATACGCGGTACCAGACCTGGCGCAGGCTCTGGGTCGCGCTCGCAAGGGAGGAAATGAAGCTCGGGCTCCCCATTACGGAAGACCAGGTCAGGGAGCTTGAGGCGCATATCACGGACATCGACTACGAGTGCGTCCGGAAAAGAGAAAAGGAAGTGCGCCACGACGTGATGGCGCACGTGTATGCGTACGGCCTTGTGGCGCCGTCCGCAGCCGGGATCATCCATCTGGGTGCGACCAGCTGCTACGTCACGGACAATGCGGACCTCGTGATCTACCGGGACGGCCTTCAGTATCTTCGGAAGGGCCTGCTCGCTGTTGTGAAAAACCTGGCGGAGTTTGCGGAAGCCTACAAGGCGCT
Source organism: Lachnospiraceae bacterium (assembly GCA_017441825.1). GTDB lineage: Bacteria > Bacillota > Clostridia > Lachnospirales > Lachnospiraceae > UBA1267. The sequence continues at coordinate 13,232 of JAFRVD010000028.1, read as the reverse complement.
TCCGACGCTTGGCTACACCCATTACCAGCCTGCTCAGCTCGTGACCATGGGGAAGCGCGCCACGCTCTGGATCCAGGACCTCATGTCCGACCTTCACGAGCTCGACTTCGCAATTGAAAACATTAAATTCCTGGGCTGCCGCGGCACCACGGGCACGGAGGCGAGCTTCCTGGACCTCTTTGACGGGGACACCGGGAAGATCGACGAAATGAACAAGGCGCTGGCCGCCTCGTTCGGCTTTACGGAGTGCTTTGACGTCTGCGGGCAGACGTACCCGAGAAAGGTGGACAGCCGTATCCTCAATGCGCTCTCTTCCATCGCGCAGAGCCTGTACCGGATGGCCAACGACATCCGCCTCCTGCAGCACGACCGGCAGCTGGAAGAGCCCTTTGAAGCGAACCAGATCGGCTCTTCAGCCATGGCGTACAAGCGGAACCCCATGCGGTGCGAACGGATCTGCTCGCTCGCGCGCTACCTCATGGCGGACGCCATGAACGCGCCGATGACTGCTTCGGTCCAGTGGCTTGAGCGCACGCTCGACGACTCCGCGAACCGCCGGATCTCCCTGCCGGAGGGCTTCCTTTCGGCAGACGCAATTCTTAGGCTCGCGCAGAACGTGACGAACGGGCTTCGGGTGAACGAACAGATCGTCGCAAGGACCGTCAGGGAATACCTGCCGTTCATCGCGACGGAGAACCTCCTCATGGAGGGCGTGAAGCGCGGCGGAGACCGCCAGAAGCTCCACGAGATCATCCGGAAGTGCTCCATGGAAGCAACGGCGCGGATGAAGGAAGGGCTGGACTGCGATCTGCCCGCACGGCTCGCTAAGGAGCCGGACTTCGGCATCAGTGAAGAAGAGATCAACGCGGTCCTCAAGCCGTCGCTCTATATCGGGCGGTGCCCGGAGCAGGTCACTCTGTACCTTGAAAAGGTGCGGCCGTACCTTACGGAGGCAGAGGAGACTTCGGCGGAGATCGATCTGTAAATTTATTCCTGTAACATCAAAAGGAGCGAAACGGATGGATAAGATCCTTGTACTGGATTTTGGCGGACAGTATAACCAGCTGATCGCAAGACGCGTCCGGGAGCAGCACGTATATGCAGAGATCCGGCCTTACGACCGGATCTCTCTCTTTGAGATCAGAGAGGCCGGATACCGCGGGATCATTTTCACGGGCGGGCCGAACAGCGTGTATGACCCGGCGTCACCGCACTATGACCCGGAGATCCTGAATCTGGGCGTCCCGGTCCTCGGGATCTGCTACGGACACCAGCTTATGACGTGGATGGCCGGGGGAACGGTTACCGGTGCGGAGAATTCGAGCGAATACGGGAAGACGGTGCTTTATGCGGACGCGCACCCGCTGTTCGACGGTGTCGAGCCCGAAAGCGTTGTGTGGATGAGCCACACGGATTACGTGAGCAAGGCTCCGGAGAGATTCAGCGTGATCGCACGGACGGACAAGTGCCCGTGCGCGGCCATGGCGGACGACAGCCGGAAGCTTTACGGCGTCCAGTTCCATCCCGAGGTCACCCATACTGTGTTCGGAAAGGAGATCCTGCGGAATTTCCTGTTCGGGATCTGCGAGTGCTCCGCGGACTGGAACGCGGAGGACTACGCCCGGAAGGCGATCGAGAAGTACCGGGAGGAGCTCTCCGGAAAGAAGGTCCTGCTCGCCCTCTCCGGCGGCGTGGACTCTTCCGTGGCTGCCCTGCTCCTTCATGAAGCCATCGGGCAGGACCTGACGTGCGTGTTTGTGGACCACGGTCTCCTTCGAAAAGGTGAAGGCGATTTTGTGGAGCAGACCTTCCGGCACGGGTTCGGAGTGAACCTGATCCGGGTGAACGCGGCGGAGCGGTTCCTGGGGAAGCTCGCCGGAGTGAGCGATCCCGAAACGAAGCGTAAGATCATCGGCGAGGAGTTCATCCGCGTATTCGAGGCGGAGGCGCAGAAGATCGGACACGTACACGCGCTCGCGCAGGGGACCATCTACCCCGACGTGATCGAAAGCGGCAAGGGTGCTTCGGCGGTCATCAAGAGCCACCACAACGTGGGCGGGCTGCCGGACACCATCTCCTTCGATATCATCGTCGAGCCGCTCCGTGATTTCTTTAAGGACGAGGTCCGGAGCGTGGGCACCATGCTGGGGCTGCCGAAGGAGCTCGTGTGGCGCCAGCCGTTCCCGGGACCGGGGCTTGCGGTGCGGATCATCGGCGATATAACAGAAGAAAAGATCCGCCTCCTGCAGGAAGCGGACGCGATTTTCCGGGAAGAGATCGACCGTGCGGCGCTTCCCGAGACGCCGAACCAGTACTTCGCGGTCCTCACGAACGCGCGGTCTGTGGGCGTGATGGGCGATGCAAGGACTTACGGATACACCGCGGCGCTCCGCGCCGTCTCCACGGATGACTTCATGACCGCGGAGTGGACCAGGCTCCCCTACGAGGTCCTGGAGCGCGCCAGCAGCCGCATCACGAACGAGGTCCCGGGCATCTCCAGGGTGGTCTACGATATCTCCTCGAAGCCGCCGGCAACGGTGGAATGGGAATGACGGCTCCGTAAAGGAAACGCCCCTGAACCACAACGGTTCAGGGGCGTTTCCGCGTCAGCATAGCTGTCACAAAGCGTTATTTCATAAGGAGCTTGTACAGAGAGACGACAAGTGCCGGAATCAGGATGATGATCGTAGTTATGATCATGGACCTTCTGGTCTCTTTCCGCTCCTTTTCGGTCATCTCTTCATGAAGCGGAATGCGGAAAAGGCTCAGCACCAGGCTTGCGCCAAGCGATATGAAATACGCGTTCACAATGAACATATAGGCGGAGCCGAGAAGCATATCAAGATTCAGGTTGGCGATCGCGTAGCCGCATGTACAGAGCGGCGGCATCAGTGCGGTGGCGATCGCAACGCCCGGGATGATGGTATTGACCTTATCTTTCCGGGTCTGTCCGATCACGCCCGCCGCGCCGCCCACGACCGCGACCATCACCTCGAACATCGTCGGCTGCGTCATGGACAGCAGCTCTTCGGTCGGCTCTTTCACGGGAGTCAGCAGGAAATAAACCGTGGAAGCGATGATGCTCGTGATGATCTGGAACAGGAACCCGAGGGCATAGCTTGCATATTCACGCTTGTTGGCGGATACCGTGCAGTAGGCGATCATCAGTATGCTCCCCATGAGCGGTTCTATCAGCATGGCGCCCACCACCACCGTCATCTGCCCCGCGTTAAGACCGATGCAGGCAATGAGATTCGCGCACGCCATCATGCACAGGTTTGTCCCTGTCACTTTTCCAGCGGACTGAAGCCGCTTCTTGATCTCTCTGTTTGAAGCGCTGTCTTCCTTGATGGAAAAAGCCCCTGTTATGACCTCTTTCAGGCTTTTCGATTCTATTGGCTCCATACTTTCACCTCCGGTATGATGCGGCGCTTTACCACCGCTTCATGTTTTTATGAAACTTTTCAGTATACGCCTTCTTCAGTTCTTCGGCTGTGATCTCGTAGCACAGCAGCACGTCGTTATAATGCATCAGTACGTCCGCGAGCTCCTCTACAAGATGCGCGCGCTCGCCGTCCGCGGCGCAGGCCGCCCGGTCCCCGTTCTTTTTCACGACGTCGATGACCTCGCCGACCTCTCCGATCATCCAGAGCAGCTTGTTTTTGCCGACCTCCGGCGAGATGCCTTCCCACTGATTTTTGTATTTCTCCTGCAGCGCTCTCTGCATGTCCAACATTTCATTGATGCTGAAGTCTTCCACGGGCTGATCCCTCCATGATATTTTGCTTTAGGGGTAAGCATCTTTTTAATACTTCCAGTTTCGCATTATATCATGCAAAGAAGAAAAAAGGAATTATGAATCGCTTCGTGCGGTAAGCAGAGTCGCGGGCACAAATCAGTTACATGAATACTATCTGCTTTCTCCTGTTTTTCTTGAACAGAAATGTGTGATGAGTCCTCATTACATGAAAAACAGAAATTTTAGGAAGTTTTTTTTACCGGCCAAATCAAAATCAGCAATCAATTACATAACAATTTCTGATATGACTGGATAATCTGTAATTTTACCGTGTTATGAAGGGGTCACATCCTCCGAAGCCCTTGTCCGTACCGCAGAAGAGACTGCTCTATACATGAAAGCAAGCCTGAATGGCTCATCTATCATGTAATCGCTCGAGAAGACTCATGAAACCCGTAAGGAAATCAGACAAAGTCAAAGGTTTTTCATGTAAATGAGAGTCGTGCCTCATGAAGGAGTAATAAAAAACATGAAGAATAGGGAAAATTCATGTATTTTGATTGCTGATCATTTATCCATTCGCACAATTCCTTGATTATGCTCAAAAGACCTGTTATACTGCAGGAACAATGTATCCAATGCCGCTCCTGCAATAAGCATAATGGATATGGAATGATAAGGAGACCCCGCCATGAAACTGGCAGCATATCAATTTTCTGTATGCGGCGATATACAGCATAATCTTTCAGTGATCAAAAACGCTGTTCATGAAGCGGCGGGGAAAGCCGTCGACTTGATCGTGTTCCCCGAATGTGCCTTGACAGGCTATCCCCCGCGTGATATAGGTAAATCAGAGAATGTTGATACGAACGCTGTTAGCGAAGCACTAAAAGAGCTGCAGAAAACAGCAGATACTTCAAACATTCACATCATGCTTGGCACCATCGCCTGCTCTGATTCAGACTATTATAACCGGGCGTATCTCCTTTCGCCGGGGCAGCCGCCAAAGTGGTACGGAAAACGCGCGCTCTACGGCTGGGACGAAGAAAACTTCAGGCCCGGCGCCGAATGCGGTGTATTTGATATTGCCGGCATGAGGATCGGCGTCAGGATCTGCTTCGAAGTGCGCTTTCCCGAGTATTTCAGGGAGCTGTACCTCAGGAACACGGACCTGAACGTCGTCCTGTTTTACGACGTTTCGGACGCCGCCGATGACACCCGGTACCGGATGATCCTCGGCCACCTGATCACAAGAGCCGTAGAGAATGTTACGCCCGTGCTCTCGGTCAACGCCATCAGTCCGAATCAGACAGCGCCGACCTGCTTTATCAATGCCTCCGGCAAAATCTGCAGCGAGCTTGAGAAAGACCGGGAAGAGATGCTCATCTATAATTTTGAGAAACAGGCACCGACTTTTGGTGAACTGGGCCGCAGACGATATTCAAACCTGCTGCTTCACGCGGACGGCGGGAAGTACGCATGAAGCCGCAGGCTTTAATCAATTCAGGAGTACTGTAAATGTCAAAAAAGAAAACTGCCGATACCGCGGAGCAGGCTCCGCTCTCCCGCAGGCAAAAGCGCCGCAGAAAAAGATATGAAAAAAACATCGGGCCGGATATCCGCTACCGTGGACCGCTTTCCTATCGGTCCCTGAAGATCCTGGCGTGGGTGTGCCTCGCGCTGTCTCAGGTGCTGGTACTCATGAATCTGAACATAAAGATCGACCCTTCGTGCGAGTCGCTTTATGGCAGCTGGCCAAGAATCCTGTCGCTCCTTTTCAGGCTTGCGCTGCCCTTCTTCCTGGTCGGAAACTTCGCCCTGATTCTGGACAAAAGGGAAAGCTACGCCAGGCAGCTGCTCCGCTACGGCCTTCTCAGTGCCGCGGTCCTGGTGGTCTGCCTGCTGGTATATAACCGGTACATTTTAGGCGTGACAGCCCTGTTTATGGGCGGCCGGGAGGCAGCCCGGACCGCGATCGGAAAGGCGTTTTCCTTTGTCTCCGGCGGCCGCGGTTTCCTGTCCTTCAATATTTTTATCGACCTGTTCCTCTGCACGCTGTTCATGTTCCTCCTGAATTACCGGCCGAAAAAGATCCTGAAAGGAAAGTGGACCATCGTCCTCCGGGTGCTCTCCATCCTGCCTGTGGCCTATGAAACCGCAAGTATCGTATTAAAGATCCTGTCGAGTCTCGGTGAAATAACCCTGCCGCTCTGGGTGTTCCCGTTGCTCACCACCAAACCGCCCATGACCTTCTTCGCATTTATCGCCATGGCGCTGTTCATCAAGTTCAGGGAACGGGTCTTTATCAAAATGGGCGGTACACATGAACAGTACGGTGATTTTCTGAAGACCAGACGGAATTCGCTCCACTTTTCCGTCTTTATCGCGGTCACGTTCGTCATCGCGGCCATTTTGGACGTGATCGGCATGATCTTCCTTGCGTCAGCGATCTCGGTCCTTATGGGGATCCCGGAAAGCGACTACGTCGATCTGTTCACCAAGGTCCAGTCCTGGGGCATTGGCGACAGCGTGATCCTGGTCGCCGCCGCTCCCGTGATGCTCCTGTTCTCCTATACCAGGACGCACAAGAATAATCTGATCGATCTGGCGCTCCCCATCGTGGGCATCGTCTTCATCGTCGTCATCTACGTCGAAGGGATCTATCAGTCTCTTACGATGCTCGCGGCTTCTGCTGCGAATAGTGTGATAGAGAGTATAATGCCGTAGGGCCCTCATCCGCCCCCTTTGGGGGGCACCCCAGCGGGGGAAGGCATAAAGCTTGACTTTTTCAAGAGAATAGCGTATAGTATGGGAAGTGAGCAAAGGCGTTCATTTCAGGCAGAAGTGTCTGGGATGAGCGCCTCTTTTTTGTAAAAATCGGGTTTCCGGCAAGGCACGGGGGAGAAAAGATGACAAAGTATATTTTTGTAACAGGCGGTGTGGTTTCAGGACTTGGAAAAGGCATTACGGCGGCGTCGCTCGGGCGCCTTCTTAAAGCGCGGGGGTTCAAGGTTGCCGCGCAGAAGTTGGACCCGTACATCAACGTGGACCCGGGGACGATGAGTCCGTACCAACACGGAGAGGTCTACGTCACCGAGGACGGCGCGGAAACGGACCTGGACCTCGGGCATTACGAAAGGTTCATCGACGAGGACCTGAACAAGTACTCGAATCTGACTACGGGCAAGGTCTACTGGAACGTTCTGAACAAAGAGCGCCGCGGAGAATACTTAGGCTCCACCGTCCAGGTGATCCCGCACATCACGAACGAGATCAAGGAATTCGTGTACAGCGTAGGCAAAAAGACCGGCGCGGACGTGGTCATCACCGAGATCGGCGGGACCATCGGCGACATCGAATCGCAGCCGTTCATCGAGGCGGTCCGCCAGATCTCCCTGGAGGTCGGCCGGGAAAACAGCCTCTTCATCCACGTCACGCTGGTGCCGTATCTGCACGGCTCCGAGGAACACAAGTCCAAGCCGACCCAGCATTCCGTGAAGGAGCTGCAGGGTATGGGCGTCACCCCGAACCTCATCGTTCTCCGCTGCGACGAGCCTCTGGAGGAATCGATCTTTCAGAAGATCGCGCTCTTCTGCAACGTCAAGGCGGACTGCGTCATCGAAAACATCACTCTCCCGAATCTCTACGAGGCGCCGCTGATGCTCGAAAAATCCCGTTTTTCCGAAGTCGTGTGCCGGGAGCTGGGCATCGTCCCGCCCCATGCGCCGGATCTTTCCGAATGGGAGGAAATGGTCAGGCGGATCAACGGCGAACGGTTTCACACCGTGGAGATCGGGCTGGTGGGAAAATACGTCGGCCTGCACGACGCCTACCTCTCGGTGGCGGAGGCGCTCCATCACGCGGGCTTCGATCATCACGTCCATGTGAACATCCGCTGGATCGATTCCGAAGGGATCACCCCGGAAACCGTGTGCAGCCGTCTTGCCGGGCTGGACGGGATCATCGTACCGGGCGGATTCGGAAGCCGCGGGATCGAAGGGATGATCCTGACCGCGCAGTACGCCAGGGAGAATCACATCCCCTACTTCGGCGTCTGCCTCGGCATGCAGATCGCCGTGATCGAATTCGCGCGGAACGTCGCCGGCATCCCCGACGCCAATTCCGGCGAGTTCGACGAGCAGTGCCGGAACAAGGTGATCGACTTCATGCCCGGGCAGAGCGAGGACGTCGACAAGGGCGGCACCCTGCGTCTCGGCGCTTATCCCTGCGTCGTCCGGCCGGGCACCGTCATGGAAAAATGCTACGGCAAAACCGAAATCAGCGAACGGCACCGGCACCGCTACGAGTTCAACAACGATTACCGGGAAAGGCTGGAGGCGGCGGGGCTTACCCTGAGCGGGATCTCCCCCGACGGCCGGCTGGTGGAAACCGTGGAGCTTTCAGACAGACCGTTCTTCGTGGGGGTCCAGTATCACCCCGAGTTCAAGAGCCGGCCCAACAAGCCCCATCCCCTGTTCCGGGGCTTCATCGGCGCGGCGGTCGAAAGGGCGAAGGTCCGGGCGCTATGAGCGTTCATGAAGAATGCGGCGTCTTCGGCGTGTTTTCCCCGCGGCCGGTCGACGCGGCGGGCCTGTGCTATTACGGACTCTACGCCCTGCAGCACAGAGGCCAGGAAAGCGCCGGGATCGTCCTGAACGACGACGGCCTGTTCGTATCGCACAAGGATCTCGGTCTGGTGAGCGAGGTGTTCACGAAAGACGCCCTGGCGTCCTTTCCGCAGGGGACGATGGCGGTGGCGCATACCCGTTACGGAACGACCGGCGCCGCAAGCCGGCAGAATTGCCAGCCGATCGAGGTGAACCACCAGAAGGGCCGCATGGCCATCGCGCACAACGGCAACCTTTCCAACGCCGCGGAGCTCCGCTCCGCCCTCGAGCTGAACGGAGCGATCTTCCACACCTCCAGCGACACCGAAACGATCGCCTATATCGTCACGAAGGAACGGCTTTCCGCTCCCTCGATCGAAGAAGCGCTCAGCCGGGCAATGAATACGCTGGAAGGCGCGTATTCTCTGGTCCTGATGTCTCCGCGGAAGCTGATCTGCGCGAGAGATCCCCACGGGTTCCGCCCTCTCTGCTACGGCAGGACCGGGGACGGCGTCATCGTCGTGGCCTCCGAAAGCTGCGCGCTCCACGCGGTCGGCGCCTCCTTCGTCCGAGACGTCGAGCCGGGCGAGATCCTGGTCTTCAGCCGGGACGGCGTCCTTTCCCGGCGCGAGCACTGCGGGAAAAAGCCGAAAAAGCTCTGCGTTTTCGAGTATATCTATTTTGCCCGCCCCGATTCGGTGATCGACGGGCATTCGGTGCATATGGCGCGGATCAGCGCGGGGAAAGCCCTGGCAAAAGCGCATCCGGCGGATGCGGATATCGTCGTCGGCGTTCCCGATTCCGGGCTGGACGCCGCGCTCGGCTTCAGCAGAGCCTCCGGGATCCCCTACGGCATCGGTCTCATCAAAAACAAATATATCGGCAGGACCTTTATCGCGCCTGCCGACCGTCCGGACCAGGTGAAAATCAAGCTCTCGGCCGTGGAAGAGGCGATCCGGGGAAAAAGGATCGTCCTGATCGACGATTCCATCGTGCGGGGCACCACAAGCGCCCGGATCGTATCCCTGCTCCGGGAAGCCGGCGCCGGGGAGATCCATATGCGCGTTTCCGCGCCTCCCTTCCTCTACCCGTGCTATTACGGCACGGACATCGATTCCCGGGAAAACCTGATCGCATGCAGGCATACCGTCCCGGAGATCGCGGAGCGGATCGGAGTCGATTCTCTCGGTTTCCTTCCGCTCGAAAGCCTTGAAGAGCTGGCGGGAGGCGGGGCTTTCTGCAGCGCCTGCTTCGACGGGCGCTATCCCACGAGGATCCCTGCGGACGCAAGGAAAAACCGGTTCGAGCAGCGGCTTTCGGAATTGACGAAATAAAGCGCGAACGCGCGAAAGCATCTCCGGCGCGCCGGCGGCCGGCGCCTCATGAAAGGAGCGACGAGCATGCATTTCACGAAAATGCACGGTTTGGGAAACGATTATCTTTACGTTTACGGGGAAACGCCCGGGAACGCCGCGGAGCTTTCCCGGAGATTATCCGACCGTCATTTCGGCGCGGGGTCGGACGGGATGATCTATATCTCCCCCTCCCGCACGGCCGACTTCCGGATGCGGATCTTCAACGCCGACGGGAGCGAGGCGAAAATGTGCGGCAACGGGATCCGCTGCGTCGGGAAATACGTTTACGACAAGGGCTATACCGACAAGACGCATCTGACCGTGGAAACGCTTTCCGGGATCAAGACCCTGGATATGCAGATCCTTGCGGGCAAAGTGAAATACGTGACGGTGGATATGGGCAGGGCGGAGATTCTGGGAGACGCCGGCGTGCCTCTCGGGAATCAGACGGTCACGGGCACGCGCGTGTCGGTCGGCAATCCGCATTTCGTCGTCTTCGTCGGCGACGCGAACGCCGCAAGGCCCGACGCCGTCGGCCCGGCGATCGAAAAGCATCCCCTGTTCCCGGGCGGCGTCAACGTCGAATTCGTCGAGGTTCTGAACAACAACCGGCTGCGCATGCGGGTCTGGGAACGGGGAAGCGGCGTCACCATGGCGTGCGGGACCGGCGCCTGCGCCGCCGCGGCCGCGGCTGTCCGGAAGGGATACTGCCAGTCCCTGCTTCCGGTATCCGTGACGCTTGACGGCGGCGTCCTGGAAATCACGGTGCAGGCGGACGGTTCGGTAAAAATGACCGGACCGGCGGAAACGGTTTACGAAGGAGAATTCGCCCTATGATCAAACCGAACCGGCATTATGCGGATCTGAAGGATTCCTATCTCTTTTATCACATCGCCCAGAAAACGAAAGCGTATCTTGCGGAGCACCCCGGCGCACATCTTTATCGTCTGGGGATCGGGGACGTCTCTCTCCCCCTCTGCGGCGCCGTCATCCGGGCGCTTCACGAGGCGGTCGACGATCAGTCGGATAAAGACCGCTTCCACGGCTATATGCCCGAATGCGGCGCGCCTTTCCTGCGTGAAGCCATCGCCGCGCATTACAGGAAGCGCGGGACGTCCCTTGACGACGACGAGGTCTTCGTCTCCAGCGGCGCAAGCGACGAGCTGGGAGACATCCTGGATCTGTTCGACCGGCAGAGCAGCGCTCTGATCATGGAGCCGGCTTATCCCGCGTACGTCGACGCGAACGTCATGGCCGGCAGAAGGATCCTGCATCTTTCGTCCGGAGAGGAGAACGGCTTTTTGCCGGAGCCGTGCGAAGAAGCGAGAGCGGATCTCCTGTATATCTGCTCCCCGAACAATCCGACGGGCGCGGCGTTCAGCCGGGAGAAGCTTGCGCGCTGGGTCGATTTCGCGAACGAAAACGGATCGGTCATCCTCTTCGACGCGGCTTACGAGGCGTTTATCGAAGACGAGACTGTTCCGCACAGCATTTTTGAGATCGACGGCGCGAAAACCTGCGCCATCGAGATCTGCTCCCTTTCCAAAACCGCCGGCTTCACCGGGACGAGACTCGGCTATACCGTGATCCCCAAGGCTCTTGTCCGGAGCGGGATGCGCTTCAACGATATGTGGGTGCGCAACCGCACCACGAAAACCAACGGCGTTTCCTATATCATTCAAAAGGGCGGCGCCGCTGTTTTCACGGAGGAAGGCCAGCGCCAGATCCGGGAGAATATCCTGGTCTACAAAAGGAACGCGCGCGTCCTTATGGACGTGCTCGACGCGCTCGGCATATGGTACTGCGGCGGAAAGAACGCGCCTTATATCTGGCTGAAATGTCCCGGCGGCATGGGAAGCTGGGAATTCTTTGACCGTCTTCTCACGGAAGCGCAGATCGTCGGGACGCCGGGCGAAGGCTTCGGAGCGTGCGGAGAAGGGTTTTTCCGGTTTTCCACCTTCGGAAACCCCGAAGACACGAAGGAGGCGGCCGCGAGGCTGTCGAGGCTCCTCTCAGAATAGGCTCCGGCAAGCCGGGACGGCGGAGAAACGCCTTCCCGGCTTTTGCGCGGCAGACCGCGCTTGCGCGCGGCGCAAGTTCTCCCGGCGAAGACGAATACCTCCGCCGGAGCAATATCGCACGCCAAAAGAAAAACCGGCCTTTCGGGCCGGGTTTTTGTGCAAAAGCCTTTCCGGGGAAAGAACACGCAAACGCAGCATGCGTCAATTACCGGCGCAGCGATGGTTGGCGCAGTGTTCATGACCGCAGTCGCCGTCATGGTGTTCGTGATGATCGCAGCGCGCATCAGGATCAAAGGCAAGATTTCCCGCTGCAAGCGCTTTGGCCGCTTCATCCGCAGAACCCTGAACCCCGGCATAGAGGCGGATACCCGCATCAGCCAAAGCCATCTGCGCTCCCATGCCGATGCCGCCGCAAATCAAAGCGTCCGCTTTTGCTGCCTGAAGGAAACCGGCAAGCGCGCCGTGTCCGCTGCCGTTGGTATCAACGACCTGCTCTTTCACGATTTTTCCTTCCTCAACGTCATAGAGCTTGAACTGTTCCGAATGTCCGAAGTGCTGGAAAACTTCTCCGTTTTCATAAGTGACTGCAATTCTCATTGTATGGATTCCTTTCTCCATTACGGCTTGTTGGATTTCAATCGGTTCATATGCGCAGTGACCGCCTGTGATCAGCAGCCGCTTTCCATTCACGAGAGCATCCGCGACCTTCTTCCTTGCACTGTCGTAGATCGCGGTGACGGTGGTTCGAGCGATATTCATTCGGGCCGCGCAGGCTTCCTGCGTAAGTCCTTCATCGTCCAAAAGCCGCAGTGCTTCAAATTCGTCCACTGTCATCCGCACGTTTTCAGCCGCTGCAGCGTCATCAGGCGAAAAACTGCGATAGACCGGCAAGCGTTCAATCCTGCGGCATCTCATTGGTCTCGGCATAGGCGCTCCTTTCTGACATATGTCATTTATTAGTATATACCCGTTTACGACATATGTCAATAACCTCGAGCAATTCTTTTGATGCTTCCGGCGAAACAAGGCTCTCGACGCCGGCTTTCGCCTTCAGGGGAAAGCGTTCGTTTCGCCCACGTTAGTAACGATAGCCTCGTCCGCTTTTGCTCGTTCCTCCATATCCGACCATCATCTCGCCGCAGTGTCCGCAGAACAGTTTGCGGTCTGGCACACGCGTTGAGCTTGTTACCTGGAATCCGTCAACAATGATATCTCGATGAACGTCCAGCCCCATAGCGCAGGTCAATATATCTTGCATGAGATCCCCTCCTGTCGTATTGCAGGCTTGGGAATTGCCCGGGTGGGTGTCCGAATCTTGCTACGGTGTATTCGTAGACTCTACGCTTATCGGGACTATTTTCGCACATCTGTCTGGCTATTGGAAGACGCCGGTTTGTTTTACGCTTACCACCCGTTAGATTTGTGCCATGCCCGACCCACAAAAAAAGCGCCCGCCCTCTTTCGAGAGCAGGCGCTCAGCTGTGACGTTTTATATGATTTTCAGCAGGAT